>CACXFS010000043.1 GCA_902766885.1 uncultured Ruminococcus sp.
CCTATTGTATATCTGTTTTTGCGAAAGAAGACTTCTAATAAAAAGGTTTTAATTGCGGTTATTATTGCTGCTAATGTTTTAACTACCACAATGACCTTTGCTGTTGAACATATTTTTTGTCACGGAGAATGGTAAGTAAATAACAATCCGTTATGAACACTCGGACCAAACAAAAGTCCCTTTTACCCAAATGGGTAAAAGGGACTTTTGTAATGATATCCGTTCCTGCCGGAACGGGTGATATATCTTCGATATGGTATCGCACTTTGTGCGGTGAGATATGCTTTCAGCATATCTGGAACGGATATTATATCATACTTGTAAAACAAGTATATCATTCAGCGCAAGCTGAATATCATATCGCATAAGTGATATATCATTATTTGGAGGAACAATTATGCCTGAAAACAAACTGCTCGTCTTATCGTTTGAATTCGCAGTAGCTATTGTAAATCTTGCGGATAATGTAAAAATGCCAAAAAGCTCTTATATGACTGAACAGCTTGCAAGAGCAGGTACTTCTGTCGGTGCCAATATTTACGAAGCACAGTATGCACAGAGTAAAAAGGATTTCATATCAAAGTTGGAAATAGCATTGAAAGAGGCAAACGAAACAGGTTATTGGCTCAAGCTGTTGTATGAAACACATCGTATTGATGAGCAGACATATAAAAACACAGAGAGACTTTGCGGAAATATTCGCCGACTTCTCATTGCTTCCTGCAAAACCGCAAAAGAACGTAGTTGATTACAAACTGCGTTTGTAAACTTCACTCCATCACAGCCTGTTTCCGCAGTTGCCGCAGAAAATATTAATGCTTGGATTTTCCTTTCCGCAGTTTGCGCAGCGTTTTGTCGGCGGTGCGCCGTTTTTGATATAAGGGTTCTGCATATCATTTTTCGGGGGTTTATATGCAGTCGGTGTCGTAATAACTTCATCAGATTTTTTCTCGCCGAAAACAGTCTGCGGAGTAAATTCAACGGGACGTGTAACGGTTGCCTGCTTGTGCGCCTGACTGTCAGCGTCCGACTCAGTCCATATATTCAGCGTTGGATTATTTTCTGTGATTTCCTCGGCTTTATAATCTACAGTCTGAACAGGTCTGCCTGTTTCAAGTGTGTTTGCAAGCTTTTTGATATACGAGTTATACATAAATCCGAGAATTGCATACAGAACAAAAATCAAAGTAATAAGCAATCCCTGAACGAGCGACGGAATGTTTATTCCTCGCAGGAGCGATGCGATAAATTCCTCAATACCCGTAAATGGAATTGTCATCATACCCATATAGCATATAACAGAAACAACGGCAAGGATTATCGAAGTCATACCGAATATTACAGCGCCTTTTCTTTGCAGATATATATTGGAAAGGCTCTTTTTAAACGAGAGCGTCATTCTCTGCATACCGATAAAGTACAATAGAAAAAGCAGACTTAATACTGCAACAATCGGAAAGAATATTATTGCCAACTCATGTACAGCCTTGCCGAGTGTTGACCATAAAAATTCGTAACTGCCGTGATATTCCATATCAACAGGTTTTGCCGGCAACATAAACAAAACGGTCATAAAGCCCGAAAATACAAAAATCAGTCCCGAGAAAACTATTCCGACAATTGAAACAACGTCCATAAGTATAGTTGGTGCTTTGAATGATACATATTCCTTTCTACTGTGCGCTTTAAAGTAAAACATAAATGATGCAATACAGATTGCTGTCGACATAAAATCAAAAACAGGAACTTGTTTTGACAGAAAGCACAAAGCGGTATTTGCTGTAAGGTAAACCAAAAGCACAATACCTATTATAAGAAAAATCGGCTTTGCAAAGAATTTGCGCATAATCTCGCAGTTGCGTCTGTAGGGGTTAATCCGGTTCATATCTATCCTCCGAAAACGAAAATATCATAGTTTATGTTACTATTTTATAATATAAATAAGAAAAATACAACATAAAGATGAAAAAGATTGAAATCACATACACAATATATGGTGGCAAAAAGTGAATAAAGTCGAAAAAACCACAATAGTGTAAAAATTTTTTAAAAATTCGAAAAAATTTGAAAAAAAGGCTTGACATTTGGATATCAACGCATTATAATAGACAATGTTCCGCGCAAGAGAAAATCTTATCGAGAGTGTGAAACATCACTAAAGAATAAGTATCCAACTTGTGCAAAATGAACAACTTAGGACCTTGAAAATTAAACAACGAAGAAAGAAAGAAACCCGTAATGACTTTGAGGAAAGCTCAAAGAATTACAGTGAGATGCACAC
>CACXFS010000044.1 GCA_902766885.1 uncultured Ruminococcus sp.
GGACAATGTCCTCGGACGTATCAGCGACGAGCAGTACAGAATGCTGTCGGCAGATTACAACGACGAGCAGAAGGAGTTGGAAAGCAAGCTGCCTGAGCTCAACAAGGAGATCGCCGCCCTCAATAACGAGTGTACCAATGTTCAGCGGTTCATGGATTTAGCGAAGAAGTATGTCTGCATAACAGAATTGACGCCGGACATTCTGCGTACCTTCATCAGCAAGATAGTTGTTCATGAACGCGCGGTAAAGCACAGTAAGACCGCTCCGCAGCAGATTGATATCTACTTCCGCTACATCGGCAACCTTGCCGCACCCAAAAGCGAAGAAGTAGCGTAACAGCAGAAAAAGCAGGACGGGTAACCGAATACGACCCGTCCTGCACAGACAAACCACACAAGGCAAAACATCCTTATCGGAAATAGCCTAAAGGCACATTTGTTGTTATGAAAACAGGCTTTTATCCGATGAAAGTCAAACTGAAATTGTATTTCAAATGGGGTATTGAGTTTGAAGAAAAGTATGAGGTGAGAGAAAACGGCAATCGTGAAGTTCACTATGCCAATCGTTCTGAGTTGTTCAACAACATAATCCAGACATACTGTCCTCAATGTTTTGAACAGCCTGAGGCTGACTCTGAATTTCAAGATGCAAAAGGTGAGAAAAAACATGAAAATGAAAATCTAAAGACCTCGCCAAACACTGAACGAACTGATAGTGAAAATACTATTGATTCTGAACAGGAAGATTAGTCAACAGAAGAACCTGAAATTTCAAGTCTTGAACAGAACGCAGACAAGCAAAGAAAAATAGTCATAAGAACTGAAAGACCACCTCAGGAGGTGCTGGACAATGAGTAAATTAACTTTTCTCTATCAAATGGACTTGCCTCACCGAGCCGTTGCCGTCTATACCTACCTCCACGACCGAGCAAACAAAAACGGTGAATGCTAGCTTCGGTAAAAACAATAGCAGGCGATATAAAGCTGTCGCCTGCCACCGTCCGCATAGCTATTAAAGATTTGAAAAAGCCGGACTAATCGAAATCGAGTATCGTTATCGTGATAAGGACGGAAAGAGTAGTTTGTTGTATATTGTAAAAAGAATATAAAAAGAGAAGTTTGCTGTTTTTGTTGTTTATCTGTTCGTACACTAAAATTACGAAATGTCTGTTCGTTCATTAAGGAAACATATTGATTTTTCATCCGATATATGTTATACTTTTTATTTAGAACGGATGATTTAAATTCAGAGGGGGGCTGACAGATGGCTAATTATACAGAAGAGCATTGGAATGAAAAAAAGGTTGCTCTTATGGAAAAGTGCTTTAACGGCTTTGCCGATTTAGGACTTCACGGCACCGGTATTCGTACCTTGGCTAAACATTGCGGATATAACACATCTATGATTTATACATATTTCGAGGATTTGGATGACCTTATCGTTAAGTCTACCGAATACTGTATGAGCAAGGTTGAGGACGATTTTATGGCGAAAGCTCCAACCGATGCCGAGGATTTGTGGCGGTTTATCGACGAGATACCCTACTGGACGGCAGAAAAGCACGGCAAGAAATACCGCCTGATGTATCAGGTCTATACACACCCGAAATACAGAGAATACGGTCAGAAGTTCTTTAAAGATGCAGATAAGCGTTATACCGAATATGCTAAACAGTTAGAGGGCAAATTGGGGATTCCTTATCAGAAACTGACAGGGCTTATTTATATTCTCATTCGTGCCAGCGTTCACTATGCATTGTTTGAGGACGAATTTTACCTGAAATCACAGATTGCAGTGCTGAAAGAGAGCATTGAATTATTGACTGAAAAGAATATTTCCGGGGTTCAGTAAAATGAGTCAGAACACCTTGTATAGCGGCAATACGAACGCTTCGTATATCCAATATTAAATTTGACAGGAGGAATATTTATGGTAAAAAAATACGCTAAAAAAATTACTGCTTTTATGATAGCGGTAACAATTGTTTTTTCAATGCTGCTGTATTTTCCGAGCGGAACATTCAGCAATATCGGCTTTGGACTTACGGCAAGTGCGGCGGAAATCACACTGACAGAGCCGTCAACTGATGACAATGGTGTGTACCAAATCGGAACAGCAGCGGAGCTTTACTGGTTTGCAGGACTTGTAAACGGTACGCTTGAGGACGTGACGCAGGACAGATTTGCAAACGCAGTCCTCACGGCGGATATTACCGTGAACAGCAATTTGCTGAATTCTCTGAATGATGACGGTACTGTACCGGACGGAATTGCCGTCGCCGGCTGGACGCCAATCGGCAAAAATTCAAATCGGTACACCGGCACATTTGACGGACAGAATCACGCAATCAGCGGCTTATATTTCAATGATGCAAGTAAAGATTTTGTCGGCTTATTCGGTTATAGCCAAGGTACAGTAAAAAATGTCGGTGTTGTTGATTCCTATTTCAAAGGAGGTTGGTATGTCGGCGGCACATGCGGAAGGAATGACAATGGCACAATCACAAACTGCTATAACAGCGGTGAAGTCAATGGTATAAATTTTGTCGGCGGCGTGTGCGGATGTAATTATGACGGCACAATAACCGGCTGCTACAACACCGACGCAGTCAGCGGCAGTGATGGGTCTAAGTATGTCGGCGGCGTGTGCGGATATAATGATGGAGGCAAAATAACCGTCTGCTACAGCACCGGCGCAGTCAGCGGCAGTGATGGGTCTAAGTATGTCGGCGGCGTGTGCGGATATAATAATCTGGGCACCATCACAAACTGCTATAACGCAGGCACAGTCAATGGTACACAAAATGTAGGCGGCGTGTGCGGAATTAATGATAATGGCACAATCACAAACTGCTATTATCTTGATAGCGAAGAAACAGACTCAATTGACGGCACAACATTTAAAACCACAGAACAGTTTGCAAGCGGCGAGGTGGCATATCTCCTTTCACAGGGTGAAAACGGCGAAATCTGGGGACAGGAAATCGGCACAGACCCTTACCCTGTTTTTGGCGGCACAAAGGTAAATAAGCTTACAAAAACTTACTGTGATAACACAACTGAACAAGGATACATCTACACAAATAGTTCTTCCTATATTTTACATAAAGAATACAATAATAACGGTTTCTGCACAAACTGCGGTGCATATCAGCCGGCAGTCTTCAATGAAACCAATAACTGCTACGAAATCTCCAACACAGGTCAGCTTTACTGGTTTGCGGGACTTGTAAACGGTACGCTTGAGAACGTGACACAGAACAGATCTGCAAACGCAGTCATTACGGCAAATATTGTCGTGAATACGGGTGTGCTGAAATTAGACGGCACTCTTGCTGATGACACAAGCGGCTTTACAAGCTGGACGCCAATCGGTAGCAGTTCAAACTACTATACCGGCACATTTGACGGGCAGAATCACACTATAAGCGGCTTGTATTTCAATAATGCAAACACAAGTCTTGTCGGCTTGTTCGGCTATGTAGGATCAAACGGCAGTGTTTCCAATGTTGGCATTGTTGATTCCTATTTCAATGGATGTCAGTTTGTCGGCGGCGTGTGCGGAGCTAATTTGGGCACAATCACAAACTGCTATAACACAGGCAATGTCAGTGGTTCAAGTGCCATTGGCGGCGTGTGCGGAGCTAATTTGGACACAATCACAAACTGCTATAACACAGGCAATGTCAACGGTTCAGGTTATTTCGGCGGCGTATGCGGAAGTAATGAGTCCGGCAAAATAACCGGATGCTACAATATCGGCGCAGTCAGCAGCAGCGATGGGTCTCAGTATGTCGGCGGCGTGTGCGGATATAATTTTTGCATTAGTGCTGAAACAGCAGAAATCACAAACTGCTATTATGACAGCGATAAATACAGCGGAAATGCTGTTGACTATAATGATGGCACAGTTACAGATGTCGAGGGTAAAACCACAGAACAGTTTGCAAGCGGCGAGGTTACATATCTCCTGAATGGTTCAACAAGTGAGGGTACTCTTGCTTGGGGACAAATGATTGGAAAAGATGATTACCCCGTTCTTGACAGCACTAAAAAGGTTTACTATGGTTATACCATATGTGATGAGAGCAAAGAAAAGATTTACTCCAACACAGAGATGACTGACGTAAGACCTGAGCATAACTATTCAAACGGTATCTGTACTGTTTGCCGCATTTATGAGCCTGCAACCAAGAACGCAGACGGCGTTTACGAAATAAGCAACGCAGGTCAGCTTTACTGGTTTTCACAGCAGGTAAACAGCGGAAATAGAGGAATAAACGCAGTTCTCACGAATGATATTGTGGTGAATAAGAATGTTCTTGTAAATGGAGAGCTTAATTCAAGCCTGACTAATCCAAGAGAATGGACGCCAATCGGTAACAGTTCAAACTACTATAAAGGCACATTTGACGGGCAGAATCACACCATAAGCGGATTGTATTTCAACGATTCAAGCACAAGTTATGTCGGCTTGTTCGGCGGAAACTGGGGCACAATAAAAAATGTCGGCGTTGTTGATTCCTATTTCAAAGGATATTATTATGTCAGCGGCGTGTGCGGAAATAATAATGGCACAATGACAAACTGTTATAACACAGGCACAGTCAGCGGAACAGAAAAAGAAGTCGGCGGCGTGTGCGCATGTAACAATGGCACAATTACAAACTGCAATAACATAGGGGCAGTCAGCGGCAGTAATAATGTCGGCGGCGTGTGCGGATATAGTTCCAAAGAAATAACCGACTGCTACAACACCGGCACAGTCAGCGGCGGAGAGTCGTATGTCGGCGGCGTGTGCGGAGTAAATTGCGAAAAAATAACCGGCTGCTACAACACCGGCACAGTCAGCGGCAGAGAGTCGTATGTCGGCGGCGTATGCGGAGATAGTGGCGGCAAAATAACCGGCTGCTACAATACCGGCGCAGTCAGCGGCAGCGATGGGTCTCAGTATGTCGGCGGCGTGTGCGGATATAGTTCCAAAGAAATAACCGGCTGCTACAATACCGGCTCAGTCAGCGGCGGAGAGTCGTATGTCGGCGCCGTGTGCGGATATAATTCCGGCACAATAACCGGCTGCTATACAAACCGTGATGATGAAGAAGACACATATATTAAATCAGACGCAGAATTTAAAGACTCTACTGTATGCGGACTGCTCAATGCTGCTTTGATAAATTACGGCTCGGATGTCCGTTTCTATCAGGGCGTGAAATCGCCTGAGTTTATCCGTACTCCACAGCTTGTTGACGGTGTGTATCAGATTAGCTGCGCTTTGGAGCTTTACGGATTTGCAAAGCTTGTAAACAACGGCAACTTAAGCGCAAGTGCAGTTGTTACAGCGGATATTATTGTCAACAAATATGTGCTTAATGACAGCGGAGAATTAAACACCGACACTTTCACCGACTGGACGCCCATTGGAAACGAATCCAATCCATATGCCGGCACATTTGACGGACAGGGTCACACAATCAGCGGCTTGTATTTAAATAATACAAGCACAAGCCGTGTCGGCTTGTTCGGCTGCCTCGGAGAAAACGGCGAAATCAAAAATGTAGGAGTAATTGATTCATATTTCAACGGCAGTGAGTATGTTGGCGGCGTGTGCGGAGAGAATGGCGGCACAATCACCAACTGCTATAACACAGGCATAGTCAGTGGTTCAGCTTATGTCGGCGGCGTGTGCGGATGTAATGATGGTGGCACAATCACAAACTGTTATAACACAGGCATAGTCAATGGTTCAGCTTATGTCGGCGGTGTGTGCGGAAATAATGATGGCATAAACACAAACTGTTATAACACAGGCACAGTCAGTGGTTCAGCTTATGTCGGCGGTGTGTGCGGATGTAATGATGGCACAAACACATACTGTTATAACACAGGCACAGTCAGTGGCAGTACAGGTGTAGGCGGCGTGTGCGGATCTAATGAGAATGGCACAATCACAAACTGTTATTACATTGAAGGTTGCAACGCAGAGGAAACAACATTTGATTGCTTCTATGCCGATATGAAAACTACAACGGAGTTCAACAGCGGCGAAGTATGCTATCTTCTGAACGGTTCAACAAGCGAGGGTACTCTTGCATGGGGACAGAAAATCGGTACGGATCCTTACCCTGTTTTGGGAGGAGTAAAGGTTTATTATGAAGCTGAAAGCTCGTTTTATTCCAATTACGAACCTGCGACATATAACACAACTGATAGTCGCTACGAGATAAGCAGTGCAGGTCAGCTTTACTGGTTTGCGGACTGTGTAAACGGAGGAAACACTTCGATAAACGCAGTTCTCACAGCACCTATTACCGTGAACACAGGCGATGTTGCAAACTGTAACGGCACAAAGGAAGACGGCTGGATTGACTGGACGCCTATAGGAAAAAGCACTTCTACATCGTATACCGGCACATTTAACGGACAGGGATATACTGTAAGCGGATTGTATTTCAATAATCCTGATGAAGCGTATGTAGGTTTGTTTGGCTGCGTAGATAGCGGCGGCAAGATTTCCTGTGTTGGTATTGCTGACTCATATTTCAGAGGAAATGACTATGTTGGCAGTATATGCGGAGAAAACGGCGGTATAATTACAAATTGTTATAATTCAGGCGTAGTAATTGCAGTAAATCGTAAAGCTTCTGCCGGAGGTATCTGCGGATATAATGAAGGCGCAATTACAAATTGTTATAACACAGGCAATATCAGCGCAGAAGGCAGTGCATCATTAATCGGCGGCGTGTGTGCAGATAATGACGGCACAATCACAAACTGCTATTACCTTGCAGATACAGCAGACGAAAACAGCGGCAAAACCACAGCGCAGTTCAACAGCGGCGAGGTTGCATATCTCCTTTCACAGGGCACAGACGGCTCAATCTGGGGACAGGAAATCGGCACAGAGGATTACCCTGTTCTGAACGGCAAAAAGGTTCTTGCAAATGTTGACCTGTCAGACTTTGCAAATGATATTATTGTTTATGGTCAGAGTGCTTCTCTTGACGGTACAATCGGCTTTAACATTTACGTTTCTGCTGATGATTCCTATGAGTGGGATAAGACTGTAAACGGCGTTCAGGGTGTGGAGATTGAAAACGGACTTTACAAGTTCACATATCTGGTTGCCGCAAAGGATATGGACAAAAAAATTAATTTCACTGTAAATGATAAAATTGATGTTACAGTTTCTGTTTCTGATTATCTTGCAGTCCTTAGCAAATCCGATAATGAATCCCTCAAAAACCTTGCAGATTCCATGAGCGTTTACGGTGATGCAGCTAAGGCATACTTCAGCGGAGAAGCTGTTGCAGAGCAGACTGTTACAGACGATCTGAGTGTTTATGACTTCACAGTCGGCACAATGCCCGAAGGCATAAGCTACTACGGTTCAAGCCTTATTCTTAAATCTGAAACCACTATCAGACATTATTTCAAGCTTGCAGAGGGCAAAGAGATTAGTGAATATACATTCTCAGTTGGCGGTAAGACATTAACACCTACAAAAAAACAGGGTTATTACTGCATTGACATAAAGAATGTCAGCGCAGAAAAGCTTGGAATATCATTTAATGTAAGTGTAAACGGCGAAGAAGTAATTACAAATTACTCTGCTCTCAGCTATGTGTATAAGGCGCTGGACAGTGATTTAACAGATGATAACCTGAAAAATCTTGTAAAGGCACTTTATATCTACAACCAAAATGCACTTGCATATGTAAATGCAGAATAAAAAGGAGGACTTACCGTGAAAGAAGAATACATTAAACCTGAAATTGAAATAGTTGAATTTGAGTGTGAGGACGTTATAACTACAAGCGGTATTAGCACTGACGAAGATGAACTGCCGATTATGTAAATAAAAAATAACAAAAATATGGTAGCCGCACTGTTTAGTTACGGTGCGGTAACATATTTCAAAAAGTTTATCAGGGAGTTATTAGTATGAAACTCAAAGACGGATTTGTAACACATATGTTTGATGATACTCAGGTGTTAATCGGAACAGAAGCGGTATCCTTTAAGGGAATTGTAAACAGCAACAAGACAGCGGCGTTTATTGTTGATTGCCTGAAAACCGATACAACCGAAAGTCAGATAGTTGAAAAAATGCTTGAAAAATATGATGCCGACAAAGCAGTGATTGAAGAAGATGTGCATATGATTATTCAAAAACTGCGAGGCATAGGAGCGCTTGATGAATAAGCAGAGCTTTGAGGAGTACCTTAAAAATCACGAAAGACTTGTTTACAGAAACACAGGCACAAGTATGCTTCCACTCTTAAAGCAAGGAAGGGATTTCTTCATTGTAGAAAAGGTTAATAACCGACAGCTCAAAAAATATGATGTTGTACTATATAAGCGACAGCCCGACAGCTATGTGCTTCATCGCATTATAAGAATTAAAAACGGAAAATATATAATCATAGGCGATAACTGTATAAACAAGGAATACGGAATAACCGATAACGATATAATCGCAGTTATGACAGGCTTTATCCGAAAGGGTAGGCAACACAGCACTTCAGAATTTTTCTACAAGCTGTATTCCGTCTGTCATTGTGCACTGGGTCCGTTAAGAATACTCTTGTTCAGAATCAGGTGTAAGCTATGAACGAATTAGTAAAAACAGGATATGATATGCTCTATCTTTCACTTTGCGCATTGAACAATATCACACCCGATAAAGAGCGAGTGGAAGAAATGAACAACGATATGCTATTTGAGCTTTGTCAGAAACACAGCCTGACCTCACTTGTTTACTATGCGCTTGCAAAGGTAATTACTCCCGGGCACAGGTGGCTTGAAGCAAACGGAAAAGCTGTCAGAAAAAATATGCTCCTTGACCTTGAAAGAGAAAAAATACTTGCCTTTATAAATGATAACGGAATAAAGCATATGCCGTTAAAGGGAATAATCTTAAAGGAGCTTTATCCAAAGCCTTATATGCGCCAGATGTCAGATAACGACATTTGGTTTGATGAAAGCCATAGCAGAGAACTTGAACAATTTATGCAAAAGCTCGGATATAAGGACATTGTTATTGGAAAAGGCAATCACGATAACTACAAAAGACCGCCGATATATAATTTTGAAATGCATCGTGAATTATTCAATAAATCACAGGAACCTTTTTACAGCTACTATAAGGACATAAACAGACTTTTCATTCGTGATAAAAACAGCAAATACGGTTGTCATTTCGAAATTAATGACTTTTATGTATATATGTTAGCTCACGAATACAAGCATTATTCAATCGGCGGTACAGGCTTAAGGTCAATTATTGACTGTTGTGTATATCTTAAAAAATATGGTAATGAACTCAATTTCTCATACATAGAAACAGAAACAAAAAAGCTGGGTATATCCGAATTTGAAGAAAAGCAGAGAATGCTCTGCCGTAAATTAATAAATATGAATTTTGATATGCTTTGCGGATATGAAAAAGAAATGCTTGAGTATTTCTTTTTAAGCGGTGTATACGGAAACTTTGAAAATAAAGTGAGCAACAAGCTAAAGAGCTTTGATGCAGACGGAAAAATAAATTCAAAATCAAAGGTTAAGTATATTTTATCACGCATATTTCCGTCTATGGAATTTTACAAAGTTTATTACCCGTTTTTTTACAAACATAAGTTATTTTTGCCAATCTGTTTTTTAGTCAGAGTGTATAAGGGGATTTTTGTAAGCCGTAAAAAGCTGAAAAAAGAAATACAGGTATTGAAAAAGCATAATTATCAAAGCGAGGATAAAAATTATGAAAAGATTTAAATGTATAATTTTATGTTTAATGTCGGCTGTTACTGCATTAGTGTTCTCTTCAATGACCGCAGCAGCACTTGAAGATGATGAAACCGAAATTATTCCGAGCACTCCGATTGTGTCGCCAAAGGGTGATGTCACGCTTGACGGAAAACTGGATATTACAGACGCTACAATGATTCAGAAATACTGCGCATCAATTATTACATTCAGCAGTGCTCAGAAAAATCTCGCAGATATTGACAAAAGCGGAGCAATAGATATTGCTGACGCAACATATATTCAGAAAAAAATATCGGGCTTGATTGCTGATGATTCAGACAAAAAAGATGATGTAATTGAATTGCCGATAATTCCGGTAGTAAGATGATGATAATTTATGTTGACCGAAAGGCTGTGAAGTTATTATGAAAAAAAGGAATATCATTATTTTAGTATCTGTACTATCAGCTGCTCTTGTGATTGCCGGCATAATAATTGCTGTATTCTGCTTTGGGAATTCAAAAAGCAGTAATATTGAAACAGGCAAAAATCCTTCTGTTTATACAACTGAGTCTGCCATTGAAAAAAGTACCTCCTCGAATTCTTCTTCTCCGAGCAAAAGTGATTCCTCATATTTGACTGATTCGCAAGTTTCAGAAAAAAGTGACTCTGATGTTCCGCAAAGAGAAGACGGAGAACTTGAAATCATTGGCGGCAATGAAAACGGAGCAGAATCAGGAAACAGCAAATCACCGGGAAATAATTCGAACAAAAAATCAGAAAGCGGTTCATCGGAATCTTCAAAGCAAGAAGGCGGCTCGTCAGCATCTTCAAATAAAGAGAGCAGTTCCTATTCTTCGTCGGAAAGCGTGATTGAATTACCGATAGTCACTGTATGAGGGGAATATAATTTGGGGTATATTAATATTCAAGTGATTCGGCATTAGAACTGATATAAAAAAGTGTAATGTGCATTTCAAAGAATAACAATGTTTTACACATAATCAGTTTTGGTCAGAATAATTTGAAGCAAGAGGTAATATAAGGATATTTTTCAGGATATAGTTGAGAGTACAACTGTATATGGAAATGACAAGGGCATAACAGGCACAAGCGCACTGAAACGTGATGAGTTTCAAAAGATGATTCGTATGTGTAAGAGAAAACAGATTGATATGATAATCACAAAATCAATATCAAGATTTTCAAGAAATACTGTTGACTGTCTGAATTATGTAAGAATGCTCAGGCAACTTGATGTAGATGTATTCTTTGAAGAACAGGGAATACACAGCAAGGACGCAGGCGCAGAATTTTACATTACAATCTACGGCAGTATAGCACAGAGCGAATCGGAAAATATCAGTGCCAATGTCCGCTGGGGCATACAGCAAAGAGCAAAAGAAGGCAAGGTGCATTTCGCCTTCAGCATATTTCTCGGCTACAAAGAAGGTCCTGACGGAAAATCGATGATTGATGAGGAACAAGCAGACACGGAAAATTCATATTCAACGAATACCTGTTAGGAAGCAGTCTTGCCGATATAGCCAAATCGCTTACTGCTAAGGGCATAAAAACTACGAGCGGTAAATCAGATTGGAACGGCAGTACGGGCAGATGCACTTGGACTGCAAGCGGTAAGAAGAAAATCGTGTGGAGATGCATTAACCGACTTGACTACGGTAAAAAATACTGTCATCACTTCCCTACTATTGAAGAGAGCGTATTGCAAAACGCAATCATTACAGCCGTAATGAACAACGCACAGCAAAGCTCTGATGCACTTTCAATCCTTAAAGAGCATATTCGTATAGGAATCCAAGCTGATGAAGTTGAAGATAACAGTCTTGAACTTCTGATTGAAATTGCAAAGCTTGATGAGAAATACAATGAGCTGTTTAATAAAATGACAGCCGATACTGAAGATATAGAAAGTATAGAAAATCAGCTTATAGAGATTATTAATAAAAAGCATTCACTTCAGGCACAGGTTGAAGAAATCAAGAATGAACGCATAAAACGAGAAAATGCACAGTCAAGACTTGAGCAGATATACCTCATACTTGACGGCTTGAAAAACCACCCGATGGCTTATAACGACACCTTGGTCAGACAGATACTTGACACAGTAGTAGTTGAGTCCAAGGAGAGGATAAAGGTAGTCTTCACAGGCGGCTATGAGGCAGAACAGGAGCTTTGATAAAATCGGCTGATAATAAAAGGCTGATTCAAGAGTGTTCACTGCTAAACACTTTTGAATCAACTTGGTTTATTTGAATATCCGCATTGACATCTAAAGAAAACCGTTTTATAATTTAATAAAGGATGAAAATAAATTACGGGCGTTCAAGACTATATAAAAAATCGCTCAAAAAAATCTTTTTCAAGCAGAACCGACAAGCAAAACGGCTTAAACACTGAGTTTAAGTCGTTTTTTCGTATAAATAAACAGTCGGGGCGTGGTCTAAAATACCACTTTTGATGCTCAAATTATGTTTCAAACTTCTCATACGGTTTCAAAAATTCCAACAATTCCGTTTGCTACATCATCAATATAGCATCAATAATATGTGCAGAATTTCAAAAAAAGGAAAACAATTATGTTTTTGTTCCACTTAATCAGGAGATTGAAATAATTTCCATGTTTGGATACAAGTGATTTTTCAATAATCTTTATTACTAATGACATTATCTTTGTTTACTGTGACGCAAATTTTGGAAAATAATTATACATAAATTGAGAAACTCATCTTTATAATATATTATCCGATTGTTTTACTCATTATTTTTATCAAGGGACTTAATCTGTAATAATTTATAATATAGCGATTTGTTATTAAAAACTATTATTTTCATTTCATTAATCACACGCGTTATAATTTGATAAAACATACCGGGCAAGCTATAGAAACACTTTCTATACTGTAATTTTCCACTATCATCATAGCGAAAATTATCATCCATAACAAATACTACTTTTTTAAACTCTTGCCCAATAACATCATGAGCCTTGAAATCCGATAGAGAAGCTAATGTATCAATAGGTTCGCGTTGATACTGCGAACTTGTGTATGTAATAAATTTCCATTCATTTTCTTCCAAATATTCTATATATCGTCTTATATCATTTAAATTTTCGAAATATTCAATTGTAATATCGCTATAATTTAAGTAAGAATTACTTTTTCCTATTTGAATAAGATTTGTGATGAAAGAAGATATATTCTTATTAGTTCTTATTTTATTAGTCAATGACTTCATATATATGCTTATTTCCGGATAATTAGTTTTTATATACTCATAGATATTTTTAGATTCACCCTCACTCAAGTATTGTTTCGTATCATATGAGAATACAATTGGAATTTTCAGTTCCTTCGATTTTCCAATAATCATTTCCAATTGATGAGTTCGTATTCTTTGTGATTCATCAATAAATATTGCCGTTACGGTATCATCTATATATCTGTCAATTGTTTGTGCTTGAATACCTTTAATAGCGCATATATTCCAATTAAATTTATCTCTTAACAATTCATGCCCTTCATTAAGTTTTCCACAATGAATCAATATAGTTTTATTTGATTCTGAAATAGTTTTTGCAATATCATACAATAATAGAGTCTTACCGGTACCGGCATCGGCTGTAATGCAATACATCACATAATCTGAAGTAATTTTCTTAATCAATTCATTTTTTATTTCTTCTTGACTGCCTGTTAAAAAATATTCTCCATCTAAAAATCTTTCCGTACTGTTAAATGGAGAAACCAGATAATTGCTTGGTATAAACAGCTTATCAGGATCAATATTTATATCAAAGTTTTGATTTTTCAGAATATCTATCAATTCTTCACAGCTAATTTTTTTAGTTTCATTTAATAAATTATCATATTCATATAATCCATTATTTTCAACACAGGTGCAAATGAAAACGCTTTTTTGCAAAGCCTTGAGATAATAAAAATTTTTCGATTGCTGTTTTAAAATTTTTTCAATTTTTTCTTTATCGGAAAGATTTAGTTCTTGTTTTAATTCAATATTAATAACCAAATCTTCGCTAAAACGTAATAAATCGAATTCTTTACTTATCTGGTTAATAGAATACCCGATATAATATCCGTCAAAAACATCAAATGGGCAATCATATTTATTAAGTAAATCACAAAACGAGCCCAATACTGTTGCTTCATTAACTGATATTTTATATGGAGCAACTTCTTTTTGATCCGAATCTTTACATTCATTAAATGCCTTGAGTCCTTGGAATGCTGAAATTAAATTCGTAGGTTTCATGTTATGCCTCCATTTATTCTATTTAATCATTATAACAATACACTTATAAAGGTCAATGAATAAGAGTATTGTATACTTGCTTCAAAAATATTATAAATCATAGCTTAACAACACAATTGATATTTTTGAACCATAAATCTTAATTAATGATATAACGTTTTGCTATATTAACCTGTTTTTTATTTGTAGTTTATAAATTATTTCCCTGTTCAAATACATAAAGATACAAATCTTCAAGGGTCGGCTTAACCTCTTGCATTTTATATTCTTCAGGTGGGTTATCGGTTACTAATCTTACGATTATTTTATCGCCATTATGATAGAGATTTGACACACGGTAATTTCCCTGAAAATATTTCAGTTCTTCCTTATTAATTTCAACTTCAAATACCTTATTCCCAATTTCTTTTATAAGGTTGTTGCAGGTGTCGTGCGATACGAGCTGTCCGCTTTTGAGCAATATTATTTCCTTTGCGATAAACTCAATGTCCGACACAATTTGGGTTGAAATCAATACTATTTTATTCTCTGCAATTTCCTTTATGAAATTATGGAGGTTATTTATTGTTCTCTAAGTAAAATTGTGAGATCTATTTTTTCAGAACGTTTTACTGCACTCCTGCATACGAGTAAAAGTATTAAAATAAATAACATAATAATAAAAACTATTTGAGTTAGTGTGATACTGACGGTCATTTCCATTATCGTATTACCTACCAAAGTAAAAAGATACGGATTTACAAAGATACTATTCAAGAGCATTGTGGTAATTATCCCTACCGCAATTGATATCAACCCCAAAAATAAATATTCAGAAAATATTATATAGAATATTTGTTTTGATTTATAACCTAAAGAACGATACAAGGCGAGCTCGTTTGTTCGGCTGTTTACATTGTTTTTGGCAAACATAAAGAAGCCAAACACTACCATTACAATAAAAAAAGCAAGCATAGCAAGCAGAATATAGAGCGCAGTATTGTATGTATCTGCATCAATCATACTAGGCTGTCTGTATGCAGTTCTGATAAACAAAACATCATCAAGCGCTTTTTCAGTGTTTTCAGCGTTATCAATCAGAATTATATAGCTCTTATCACTCGAAATAGACAAGCCGCCCGATGAAGCGTTTTTTAAAACTTCATCTGTGTACTTATTCAAATCCGACTGCGGAATCAGTATTTGAGTATCCGAATACAAAGGGTCAGACGTACTGTATGCACCGACTACCTCTACTTTATGTGAATTATCACACTCGTCAATGAAAACAAGCGTTTTACCGATAAGACTCTCTCCCGAAATATCATAAATTCTGTTATCCTCAGGTTTAAAGTCCCTTATATTCTGCGGAACAAGAGCAACGCCTGTTTCGCTTTCGTCAAACGCTCTGCCTGAGGTAATCACGACTTCGCTTCCCGTGTGAATAAAGCCTAACGAATAGCCGTCGTGCAAAGTTCCGCTTGTTTCGGAAACACCAAGCAATGAAGGCATTTTATAGACTTCTTCTACGTGTTCAACCTTTTTTATTTCATCAATATTCTGCTTTATCAGTTCATCGGACGCATCTGCTTTAAACTCGGTTACCAGCTCTCTGTTAGAAATATGGTTATTGATTTTTTCCTCAATGTTCGCTTTCAAAGGAAAAGCAATACTGACCGAGATAAGTATGAGAACAGTTGAAAAAATTATAAAAATGCAGTAGAGTGCAGTTGAAAGCTTATTTGAGGCAACCGAGGATTTTAAAAGCATATTGAGATTTCTGTTCTTCATTTTACTTTTCCTCTAATACTCCGTCTTTCATAATGCAGATTCTGTCGGCAAAATCCATTACTGCGTCGTTGTGACTTACAACAAGCACACCCTTGCCCGACTGGGTTAGCTTTTTGAGCTCTTCAAAAATCATCAGTTCATTTTTGCTGTCGAGGTTTCCCGTAGGCTCGTCGGCAAGTATAAAATCGGGATTGTTGGCAAGCGCCCTTGCAATTGCAACCCTCTGCTGTTCACCGCCCGAAAGCTCTGACGGATAGTGGTCAATGCGGTGTAAAAGTCCGACCGTTGCGACAAGTTCCTCTGCTCTTTGCTTCATTTCTGCTTTGTTTTTAAACTCACTGTTTATCAGCATCGGCACCATAATATTCTCGTAAACCTTTAGGTGAGAATTAAGATGAAAAGCCTGAAAAACAAATCCGAGGGATTTCATTCTGACATCGGCAAGCTTGTTTTTATCGAGCTTTGATACATTCTCACCGTTGATTATAACCTCGCCTGAGGTGCAGGAATCAAGCAAGCCTGCAATCTGTAAAAGCGTACTCTTGCCGCTTCCCGACTGTCCCATAACTGCAATAAATTCTCCCTCGCTCAATTTGAGCGAAACATTATCCATTGCTGTGACTTTATTATTGTATATTTTTGAAACATTTTTTAACTCTATTGTTTTCATATTTGCCTCTCAATCTAATTCATTACATTTATCGGCTGAATATCAGTTAATTTTTTAATCAGGATAACTTGACAAATTAGAGGAATAATTATTGATGTTGCTAACGATACGCAAACAAAAAGCAGGAATAAGCGCCAGTCAATTATATACACAAGCGTCTGATATTCTCCGTGAATAAATATATAATTAGTTAAAGCGACAAGTGCCGCTGACAAAGTGCCACCGATTAAAAAGCCTTTTAGTGTGAGTGACAACTGTTCGTAACACATACAAGCAAATATCTGCCTGTTTTTATAACCTATAGCCTTCAGCAAGCCTATGTAACTCTTTCTTTCATTAACGGAAAAAACTGACGACTGTACCAACATAATAACTGTCAGGATAAAAAGTGCGAAAATTAAAAACACACCAACCGTACCGAATAAATTTGCCATCAAAACTGTACTGTCATTAATTAACTGTTCAGGCGAGTTTGCAATAGAATATCCCATTCGGCTTACTTCATTAAATATGTACGGTAAGTTATCAAAATCGTCGGCTAAAACATAATAACTGTGCAACGAAGAATTGTTCCACCACCTTGAAAGTTTACTTTCATTAGCCGACAAATCAACTCCCGCCGATTCTAATGCCATTTCTGTCATTTTTAAATCGGTTTCTCTTGAAACGAATATATCCGCATAATAACCCGATTTTGCAGGAGTACAGTAATAGGTTCCGACAATTTTTAATTTATACTCGGGTGACGGCAGCACCTCATCAGTATTGCTTGAAACATCATCTTCGCTGTAATTATATGTAACACTTACATTATCGTTATATCCCTTTACCGTAATTGTTTTTCCAATCATAGTTGTGCCGTCAATATAATCAAGTTCTCCGTAGTTACTGTTTTCGAGTTCAAACGGATAAAATATGCTCGGTACTATACAACTGAAAATCGGTGAATCATCTAAATTCTTGCCGGCTGTTATGGTTTTTTCTTCATCACCGATTAATCCGCATATGTAAACTGTAGTATTTTCATCTTTAATCTTTTCATCAATTTTGTCCGGACTTCCATTTTCATTGTCAACATCTAAAATGCTAAACATACATACCCCTCTGAAACCGGTAATATCATCCACCGAAGAAACGTGTTCAACATTTTCAATTGATGAAATTGCGTCATCGGTAAGCGGTAAAAGCCACGGGTCAAGTTCCAGTGATCTCGCCCTGTAGTCCTTTTTGTATTCATTTAGTGCCTGAGCTGTCACTGCCGTAAAACAAGATATGACCGTACAGGCTATTACAAGCAAACACATCAGCACTATAACTGCATTGCTTTTTTTGTTCCCTTTTATATTTGCTTTTGATAAAAATCTAATATATGAATGTTTCATAATGTTTCACCACAAGTAAATGACAGGGACTGTCATTATTTATTTTGACAGTCCCCGAATTTATTTAGTATGTTCTTAACAGGGTAGCAGAGGCTCTGAAACCGCCTTTACTTACATTTTTATATTGAACATAATAGGAGCCTGCGGGCATTGATGTCCCGTAAGTTACAGCGATAACAGCAGGATAATTTTTGGTTAATGTGAAATTTTTCCAGCCATAACTTTTACCTGTCTTCTCATTAACCGCTCTTGCACTGTTATTTGATGTACTATAACCGTCAAATATTGTTGGATAACTTCCAAAATTCTCAGACATTTTTCCGGTGCCACCCATACTTGTTGATATACTGGTCATTACACCGGGATTTGTAGCAAGAGAAACCGTATGAGTCCATTGATAGGTTTTAGCACTCGCACTTATAGCCATAGCTGATGAAAGAGCACATACTGCCGCTAAAGCAGTTAATGTTATTTTTTTGACTTTACTTACCTTTTGCTTCATAGATTGAAACCTCATCTTCTAAATTCATAATAATAATTAAGATATGGTACTATACAAATAAAAACAGATTTTAAACCATCGGACTCTCCTCTTTCTGTCATTACATATTCTTTACTTCTTTAAGATATTCTTAAGATTTTCGGGTTCTTTCGGCTGTCTGAGACCGCAAATGGAAGCAGAACCGCAAGCATATGAAGCAAACTTTTCGGCTGTTTTCTTAATAATACCTACAACCATTTTTTTAGTTGTATTAGCTTTCATAGTTTCTTTTTCTCCTTTCCTTTATTTTTCCTAATATTATCAGCACTGAAATCATCAGCAACGTACACGACAACAAACTGCCGTAAACTACCGAATAACAGTGCATAATAAGTGATACAAGACTTATCAGCGCAGAAATTAATATTGCTTTCAGCTTTAATCCCATTCTTTTTTCGGCAGGAATCGGTTTGTTCCTGTTTTCTATCGGACTGAAAAATGCAATAATTGATAAAGAAAATAAATCAATTGCCAAAAGCAGATATACTGAATTATAAACTTTCAGAATTTCAAATAACAACAGTACCATAACAAAGGAGATACAGAAAAACATGTTACATCTGAAATATGTATCAGCATGATATCCGCCTGAAAACTGTCGTATTGGTATGAATACAGCTAAAAAAATCACGCTTTCAATAAAACGCCCTGTTACAGCGCCTATTGATAATATCAGCACTATATTCAATATAGATGACAACGCAATTTCAATTCCGTATTTATAGCATCTGAATTCATTGATATCCCCGGATATTTCATTAGAATCAACAAGAAACCCGGTTATTTTTTCAGATATTTCTTCAATCAAATTTATCACCTCTTTGTCACAATTAAACTATATATCACAAAAAACAACACGTCTACAGTTTTGGAACAACACGAAAAATTCAGGCATAAAATGCAAAAAGATGTTTCGGACAAACAGTCTGAAACATCTTTTTTATAAAAATAAACATAAATTTATTTATAAATATTTTAATATTATATAGCAAATAAAAAAGTCATCATTTTCAAAAAAATCCGCCATTCCGTTATACTTTTTTGCTATATCCTTAATTATTTTAGTTCCCAAGCCGTGCAGATGCTTATCTTTTTTGGTAGTAATCAAATTTGGATTATTTTGGATAACAGAACCTTCAATCGAATTTTTCATACAGAATGTATAGTTTGATTCATCTTTCTTTATAGAAAAATGAATCTGTCTGTTTTCTTTCACCTTACGGCAAGCGTCAATGGCATTGTCAAACATATTGCTTATAAGACTGCATAAATCGAGGTCATCAATACCGTCGAAATCCGAAACTGTAACAATTGAGGTTTCAATATCTAAGCTTTTTGCAACTTCTGCCTTGCAATTTATTATTGCATTTACTATATTGTTGTCTGTATTTACAAAAGTTCCCGAAACAGACATTTGGTCAAGGTAATCGCTTACATACTGCTTTGCCTTGTCAAAATCTCCGTTCTCTAATAACGATGCAATTACAATGTTATGATTTTTAAAGTCATGTCGAAGTTTTCTAATAGTTTCATACTGATTTTCAGCATTTTCCAGATATTGCTGTTGATATTTCTGCTGAACTCTGAGCAGCTGATTTTCCCTGACTGCGCTGTTTTTTCTGCTTAAATTTACTACAAGATAAACGGTTACAATATTAATAACTACTATTCCTAATATACAAATTACAATCAGCCATCTTGTATAATCCGGAATTTCCTGCATTGCAACAAAAGTCAGTAAAATCGAAATAACTATGCTGATAAAAAGCACCGCTAATATCAGCAGCCATTCGTGGTTGCTCAAATCACTTTTGTTTTCGTGTCTGAATATTCCAAGTGTAAGTTTGTATATGTACAGAATAATAAGCTGGCACACCACTACGCTTATAAGACGTTCAAGCGACTGAACAGTAAAAATTTCATCCAATTGCCGGTGAAATAATACCGAGAAAAAATTTGCAACTAAAACACTAAAAATGCTGATAAAAATAACGGAAAACGAAGAAATAAAAAGTTTTTTCATCATTTTTCCCTTAAGTCTCAGCAATGAGTAAAGAAAAACTATCACTATATATGCATATATATACATCCCATCGAAGTATATAAAATAGTTAATTAAAGTAATCACAGCGGTCAATAAAAAGCCGCATACTAATCCGCCGCTTTTTATAAATGAACGTTTTTCTTTATCACCGAGAATTGAATACACATAGTGAGATATTAAAATTCCCTGAAACAAATTAATCCCGATTTCAAACAATACCCACAAAATATCTTTCATACCAGATTCCTTAAATACAACATATGTTTTTCAATTACTTCTTTTTTCAGATTTCGGCTCATCGGTAATTTTTTATTTATTGTTTTAAGTCCGATTTCATCATTGCTTTTGTCAACGAAATCAACATACCGTAAATTAACAATGTAGCTCTTATGTATCCTGATAAAATCATATTTTTCAAATTTAATTTCACAATCTTTTATCGTTGCTCTCATTCTGAAAGGAATATCCTCACCGCTGACAAAAAAATTAATATAGTGTTTTTCGCTTTCAAGATAAACAATGTTTCGGATAGGAACAATATGAGTCCTCGAAAATTCGTCTTCAAACGTAAAAGTTTCGTTCTGCTTTGTATGGAAAATCAACTTCTTAACCGAATGATTAAGACTTTTAATCAGCGAATCTCTTGAATTTTTCCTGATGAAATCAAAGGGTTGAAAATCAAAGCTGTCATACACCAGTTCTGAATGGGAAGTAATAAAAATAATATAGCATTTTGAAAATTCTTCTCTTATTGTCTTAGCCACATCAAATCCCGTAACATTAGGCATATCAATATCAAGAAAAATAACGTCAAAATTGTTTCTGTTATGAGCTTCAAGCAACGCTTTTCCGGAAATAAAGCAAAATATTTCAAATTCTGTTGTGTATTGCCTGAACAAAGTATTCAGAGTCGGTTTCAGAAACAAAAGTATTTCTCTGTTGTCATCGCAAATTGCTATTCTCATTTTAATCACTCACATCCATAAAATTTATTTGCCTTATTGCCATTATATCACATGATAGTAAATTTTAAAACAGATATATAAAAAAATGCTGTTTTTTGACGAATTTTTTATTTTATTGCATTTGAAGACAAAATTTAGCCTGTTGTGCCTAAACTGTTGATTATTTCATCCGTAAAGGTATAATCAAATTAAACAAGAGTTTTGAACAATATTTCATTGAATTATATATTAGTACATAAAACGAAATTTTCTAACCCGCTATTCCCTGTTGTATTAAGCTATGCAAAACATCAGAAATAAAACGGCATAATAATCAGGAACACTTTGTAAAAATCATTTCGTATATATTTGCACCCCTTGAAAAATGTTGAAAAAATTGTGCAGACAAGTGCAAATATATCGAAATGTTTTTTATAGCAAATATGCGTGATTTTTAGTCACACATATCCAATTTAATATTTTGCAGAAATGCGAAGCTTCTATAAGTGAGAGGTGTGGTAAAAATCATGTAACTTTGTCCGATTAATGCAAAGAACTCAAAAGTGTTTTGGATTAATCAGACTAAATTAAACTCCGAGCGTATTGCTACGCTCAAACTACAATTGAATATTTTTAAATAAACGGAAGAATGAAGAAAATATAATTTTATTTTGGTTCAAAGAGTAATCAGCATTAACTGACATACTGATTTGATGAACAAGGATATTTTTAGAAGCAATTAGTTTTCTTCCGAACGATACCGATTTTAACAGAAAACGGCGGACGTTAATTTTTCACGTTTATGCGCTCCCAACAACCGTGTGGAACAGACGTAACTGCTCCGGCGCCTTAACGACAGAGTTCGGGATAAACTACCCTTACTTATCCGTATGCTCTGCAAAATTAAGCACCGTGCTTAAGGGGCGTTGAAGGCATACGCTGCATTCCGTGCAAACTAAAATTGTACGGCTGTCAATGCGGTAAAAATGCTTTCCGTACGGGCAATACGAAATTGCTCAAAAACTGCAGGAGATTAATAGTAGTAAAGCAGCAAGACCAATAACACAAAAGCAAACAAAACTAACCGAAAATAAAAAATTCGGAATTGACAACGTAAGGAGGTTACGTTTATGAAAAAGGTTATAAGTTTATTGTTAACAGCATTAATGGCATTTTCAGTTGCAACTGTTGGTGCAGTTTCAGCTTCAGCAGTCGAAGAAGATCCTGAAATCGCTATCACAGCCGGTTCACACATTTTCTTCGACAACACAAACACACAGTGGACAGATGTTTACTTCTACGCTTGGAACTACGGTTATTTCGGCGACAGCGTTCCTATGGAGCAGATAGGCAATACAAACGTTTATGAAATCGTCGTTCCGCAGGATGTACCCGATGGCGCAGAGTATTTCCTCTTCAAGAGTGCACCCGACTGGAGCGGTCAGCAGACAGCAAACCAGACTGTTGAAACAGGAAAGAACACCTACACACCCGTTATTGACGAAACAGGCGCAATGACAGTGACAAAGTCAATCACAATTGACAGCCCGACAACAGAAGTTGCTATTACTCCTTATTCAAAGAGCTTCACAGGTTCAATTGATGTTACTGTTTATGCTTTCAACACAGGCGACGCAACTGCAACATATCAGATTGGTGACGCTGCTCCTGTAGCTTTCACATCTCCTACAACAATCACTCTTACATCAACTGCAACTGTAACAGTTACAGCAGGTGCAGCAACAACCTCCTGCACATTCACAAAGATTGAAGACGCAGTTATTACTGTAGATGCTGGCGGATATACTGGTGACATTTATGTATATACCTATGGCGGTGATAGAGTTGCTCCCGGCTTTGAGCAAATGACATATGATGCTGTTAATCTAGAATATAACTATACTATCAATGGTTCAGCTCATGTAATTTTCACTACAACTAATGATTGGTCAACAGCTGTAAAATTCTTGATTTATGACGAAGATGATGTTCTTCTTGAAGATCAGGAACCGCTTGTTACTGCTGGAGAGGAAGTAACATACCATTTAGCTTTACCTACTTCTGAAGAATAATCATTCATAAAATATTAAACAAATATTTTAAGTCTGTTTTATCACTAATTTAATAACTAATCTCTTGTAGTCTCATAAACTATGGGAGCGGCAATTTTTGCCGCTCCCTATACGAGTTTTATAAGCAATTATTCTTTATATAATATATTTTTTAAGAAAGGGTGTTAATTATGAAAGCTGTTAAACAACGGTATAAAAAACTGCTGAGCCTTATTATGGCATTTACTTTAGTATTCAGCGTTTTCAGTATTACGCCTTTGTCAGTCTCTGCGGCAATCGGGGATACATTTACAATTGACGGTTTAACATATTCCGTCACCGATGAAGTATACGGCTCGTACACTGTATCGGTTACCGGATTTGATAACAGCACTACCGATGTTGTAATTCCTGAAAAAGTTGCAAATAACGGTGTGGAATACTCGGTAACTTCTATTTCAGACTCTACTTTTCAAGGGAATACCGATATTTTATCGCTTAGCATTCCCGGTACTGTAAAGACTACTACTCCGAATTGTTTTATGAATTGCTCATCACTTCAAAATATCACCCTTAATGAAGGTATTGAAGATATTGTTGGAGCTACATTTTACGGTACTGCGGTAAAAGAAATAAGATTTCCTAAATCACTTACCACTATTAGAAAATTTGCTTTTTATGGCTGTCCAAATTTAAAAGATGTATATTTTAATTCAGATGTAAATATTTTAACAAGCGTATTTTACAATTCAACCTCGATAGAAAACATATATTGTTATGGCAAAAATACTACTTTTAATTCAACGGCATTTAAAAATATTAATAGTACATTCGTTTTACATGGCTATGCAGGAAGTACAGCAGAAACATTTGCAAATAAAAAAGGCTACAATTTTGCAGAAATTAAAGAAGAATCTACATCATCTACAGAATCCTCTACCGAGCCTACAGAGGTAACCGAACCATCAACTGAAGTAACCGAGCCTTCTACCGAAGTGACTGAACCTTCCACAGAAGTAACCGAACCTTCTACCGAAGTTACTGAGCCTTCTACTGAAGCGACCGAACCTTCTACCGAAGCAACTGAACCTTCAACCGAGGCAACCGAGCCTTCTACTGAAGTTACTGAACCTACAACAGAGCCGGAACCCACAACCGAGCCTGATACATCGATTTTCAAGTGGAGAAAGATTAATAACGATACAGCCGTTGAAATTACGGGTATTAAGGACGAGTATAAAATGCAATCAACTGTTGACATTCCATCTGAGATAAACGGACTGCCTGTTACAGTAATTGGCGTATCTGCGTTTGAAGGCGGTCAGGTTATGTACCTTACCATTCCGTCCTCTGTATTTGTAATCAGCGACAGCGCATTCAAAAATTGCAGTAACTTAACAACAGTTACCTTTGCAGAAAACAGTCAGCTCCAGAAAATCGGCAACGAAGCATTTTACAGAACTAACGGCGCAGGCGACAGACTTAATTCGGTTGAACTTCCCGAATCGTTGAAGCTTATCGGCTACCGTGCTTTCTACAACAGAGCAAACCTGCTCACAGTTAAGGTATATTCAAAGGACGTTTACTTTGGCGACGCCGCAAAGGGCAAGGAAGTATTTGACCTCTACACGGGAACAAGCAACCTCAAGCTTTACGGCTACACAGGCAGTACGGCTGAAACCTACGCCGCCGAAAACGGTCACTCATTCCGCTATCTTGACTTAAACACAGACGAGTTGCAGGCACTTTACGACAAGGCAGAGGCAATTGATTCAAGCCTTTACACAGAGGAATCGTATGCTAATCTTGCAACGGCTATGAAAGCCGCAAAGAGAATGCTTGCAAACAAGGACGCAACTCCTGCACAGGTTGAGCAGTGCATTGCCGATTTGCAGACAGCAATTGACAATCTTGAAGTTTACGTTGAACCCACCTCAGCCGAGCCGACAACTGCTCCGATTGAATATATTGAATATATCCTCGGAAACGTTGACGGAGTGGACGGAATAAGAGTTACAGACGCAACAATGATTCAGAAACAAATTGCCGAGCTTGTTTCTTTGACGGGCAAGGATTTGTTTGCGGCAGACGTTAACGGTGACGGAGTTGTCAGTATTTTAGACGCAACCATTCTCCAGAACTGGCTTGCAGAAAACGAAAGTGCTATGGGTTACCATATCGGCGAGCTTGTCAAGAAAGAGGTTACTCCTACCGAGCCTACAGACCCTGAACCGACTACCGACCCCGAGCCGTCAACAGTAAAATTCTATCTTCCCAACTACGTTTCGTGGCTTACCGACATGGGCGGAAAAATGTGGGTTTACAACGACGCAACCGCTGAATTTACGGTAATGGACTACGACGAGGAAAGCAACTGTTTCTACTCGGAGCTTCCCATTGAGTGGATGGAGCTTTCGTTCTACAGAACTCCGTTTGAAACCACAGAAGATGATTTTGACATCAACAATCCGTGGAGCGACGAAACACAGTCGGGCGTTATCCTCAACAAGTGGGAACACCTCGGAAGTCGTGGCGACTACAACTGCTACAAGATTACGGGTGACGGCGAGGGATTATACACAACCTACGACCCGAATGTTGAACCCGATGACGAAAGAACAATCTACTTTGACAACAGCCAGACAAAATGGAGTAATGTTTACATTTACGGCTGGTCATTCGGAATTTCCAACGAGTTTATTCAGATGGAGCCCGAGGGCAACGACATCTGGTCATACACATTCTACGATGATTTACCGATTGACGGAGTAAAGGGCTTCCTGTTCGTCAACAGCACAAGCTGGTCGGGTGCAACGCAAACGGTTGACCTTGCAACAGAAGAAGGCAAAAACCTGTTTGTACCTACTCCCGGCGGAAACAAACTAAGCGGTAAGTGGGAAGTCTATACCCCGTAAAATATATCAGTTTTCCCATAAAATAAACTTATCCTCTCTGATTAATGATTTTGCTTTTCAACTGAAAAAAATGTTTTTGATTTCAACAGTTCTCCCACCTTCAGAATCATTAATCACAAAAACGCCCCTGACAGATTGCCGACTGTCAGGGGCGTTGAGTTTATGTAAGTTATTTTTAATAAACTGAACAAAAAAATAATCAGTCAGGCAATCCAAAGGTCAAAATATAATTTATATTCAGTATATTTGCCAATAAGGAGCTAACTATTCTTTTTCTTTGTTTTCTGCGACGCAGATTTTGAATATGCAACTTGCAAAAACAGGAGACCACATTTTACATGATCTCCTGTTTGCTGTTGCTCTTTTCAGGTCATTGATTCAATTACGATTTTTGCGCCAAGATTAAATCCTGTGATAAAGGATTGCCGTTCACAGATTTCAGAAATTTCACGATTGCAATCCTTGTATTTTTCAAAGGTGATTTTCTGTTCTTCGGAAAAAGTTACCGTAAGCTTTTCTTCATTTCTGTTTAGCAATTTCAGCAGTTTCGTGACCTCGCTGTTAAGTCTTGCACATTTTTCATTTGGAGCTATGTTTCCGAAATACAGCTCTTCAAGTATATTCATTATTGCACCGCCGTCAGGATTTGAAATTCCCGATGAATATCTTGCGGATTGGCTGATTTTCAGGGAAGCGTCTTTATTTTCAAATCCCTGATTCAATTCTTCTGCATTCACGCCCATTGACGTAAGCACCGAAAAAGCACTCAGCGTTGCCAGTACAGATGCAATTATTTTCTTATTTAACATATTTTTCCTCCTTAATTTACTAAAATAATAATTCTTAAATCACTATTGTAAAGCTCATAATGCTTTAATTTAATTTTAAATAGTTTACTTATTTAATTCTATCAGAACACTGTAAATTTAAAGTAAACATTGTTTACAATAAAACTCCATTATTTTTCTTATGCAAATTACGTTTGTGTTTTGTCAGATATAGTCAATAAGGCAACATCAAAACACAGGAGACTGCACTTTAGCAATCTCCTGTGTTTATAAATTCCGCAATTATTATTTTTTAACATTTAACTTCTGCCGCAATCTTCTGAATTTCAGTTGCGTCAAAAATTGAAATTACTCCGTCGCCGCTTACATCTGCTGAATTTTTCTGACTTTCACTTAATTCAACCAATTCGGCAAGGTATTTCTGTATTTCGGTTGCATCAGCTACATTTACTACACCGTCACCGTTCACATCACCTTTGATTGCAGGCTGACTCGTATAAGCAATTTCACTTCTTGAAATTCCTCCGAAGTCATCACTTGCCTCAACGTACCAGCCGCCGGTTTCTCCGTCTGTACGGTTCCAAACAGCGTTTACGGTTGAACCGCTTTCAACTCCATTGATTTCGGAAATTACATCGCTGTGGTAGAGATTTACCGACAGGTTGTCTGATGAGAGTGTTTTCTGCTTTGACTCAATTCCAAGCTCTGCAAACGGGATTTCAAAGCACTCAAGCGAGTCGTCCATTGCTCCCGAATGATAGCTATTCTCGGAGGGTGAATAGGTTTTTACAGTTATTTTCTGATTTTCAAGCGAGAAGTGCATAAGTCGCATAAATCCTCTGCCGCCTTCAGCAAGGCTCTGATAATCGAACAGCATCTGATACACACTGCGGTCATTTACTCCGTCTCCGTCATCGTCAAACTGATCCACTCTTGTTGCGGCGCTGTGGTAGTGTCCCGAAAGCACCATACATACATTCGGATTCTTTGCAACAACCTCATCATATATTCTCTGTGGCTGTTCGCCGAAGCCCTTTGTCGTGAGGAGATATTCGTGGAAGTTGAGTATTGCTTTACGCTCGGGGTACTGTGCAAGAACTTCATTCATCCACTCGATTTCTTCGTCGTAAATTCCCCAGCCCATATATACCATTATGAAATCAATTCCGCCTGAGCTGATTAAGTCGTAGTGACCTTTGTTGTCCTTGTAACTTCCGCCGTACCAGGGATTTGAAGAATATCTGTCCTCGCCGAAATATGTGCAGTAGTTTGAATAATCCTCGTCCTTATGGCTTACGTCGTGATTACCTGCAAGCACTCCGTAAGGGAAGTTTGCGTCATCAAGCTTTTTATATGCCGCATCAGCGTTTTCCCATTCGTACAGCTGGTCAAAATCGTCGATTATATCGCCGTTATGGAAAAGATACTGAATATTCATTCTCGGTCTGTTTGCAATAACCCAGTCGTGAATATTAACCTGATGTCTGTAAATATCTGTGAGGTTCTCATTGTAGTACTGTGTATCGGACTCAACTGCAAAGGTAAAGTCGTAGAGGTTTCTGTCAAGGTCCTCTGCATTTTCCGTTGTGATTTCCTTGTTTTCAGTCGGATTTGCCGGTGTTCCTGCTTCATATGAGGTCGGAGTGTATCCCTCTCCGTTCTGCACCATCAGTCTGAGTTTTCCGTTATTAAGATATTTTTCTCCGTCAAATTCACTGTCGATTGCTACCTTTCCGTTTTCGTCAGCCTTTACGGAAGTTATTTTATCCCAGTTGCCGTCAGTATTTTGTGAATAGAGGCTGATTTTTGCATTCTCGTCTGATGTACCGTTCCAGCTTACTCCGATAACGTCGTCTGTCTTTGAAACTCCGTTTGTTTCAAGCTGATAAGTAAGAGTAGGATATCCGTTGAGCGTTGATACTGTTGTATCGCTGTTATAGCTTTCGGGTTCTTTGCCCGATGCGTCTGAAACACCTGACTTTACGCTGATTTCTCCGTTTACAGTCGAGAAGGTGTCGCCCTTTTTGAATACAACCGTCATAACGTCGTTTGTCGGATCATTTACTGTAGCCGTGAGCGTTGGATTTTCAGCACCGTTATCAGAAAGATTTACCGCCTTTTCGGGATTTTCTTTTGGTGTTGTGAACACAACGGTTTTATCGGCTTTGTTGCCTACAATATCGGTTGCTGAGAGTACAAGCGTATGTTCTCCGTCTGAAAGCGTTGTTGACGAAAAGCTGTATGGAAGATTAATCTTTTCTCCGTCGAGCGTTGCCGTAAATTCGCTTATTCCCGAGCCGTTATCAACAGCCGAGGCTGTAATCTCGTTATTTCCCTTGTACTGCTTCGGCTCAATATTTGTCGTAATTTCAGGTCTTGTGTTGTCAACGTTTACGTTTACCGTTTTTGTTTCAGAACCGTCATATACGGAAACAGTATGCTGACCGTCGTTTGTTTCGGCTGTGTTCCAGCTATATGAAATGCCCGTATATGCTGAATCGGGAGCAGTAAACTCCGCATCGAGAATTTCAATTTTACCTGTGCTGTCGCCCATTTTTATTTCTGTATCGGGACTGCTGTATTTTTCTGTTCTCAACGTCAGACCGTTTGGAAGAATAAGTCTGATATTCTTTACAACAAAGTCATCGTTGTTTTCCTCGTTATGCTCAAGAGGATTTGCCTTGTTGCCTGCGTGAATTGAGATTGTAAGCGGCTCGCCCTTGGTAAAGTAGCTTGTTGAAATCGGATAAGCTATTGTCTGCCAGCTGTCATATGTTCCGTCGTCAAATATGCCTATTACGTCGTTGCCGATTGCTACAGCGTTTTTAAAGAATGTATCTGTCTGTGAAACTTCAAAAACGAACATTGCATCCTTGCTAAGCGAGGGCTTTGTCATTTCGGTTACGTCATTTCCGTCAATCGAAAGCTTAATTTCACTTCCGTTTTCCGACGAACCGATAACAAGCGTATCGCCTGAAATCTGCTGATTTTCAGCAAGGTTAAGGGTGAGATTTTCTTCTGACAGATTTGTCGAAAAGATTGTCTTTTCTTCTGTTGAAACCTTATTTACACCGTCGCTGACCGTAAAATAATAGGTGTAGCTTTTCTTTCCTGTAAGGTCAACGGAGAGAACTTGTTTGCCAAACTCGTCGCCGTTTTCACGCAGGAGATTGTATCTCTCAAAATCCTGCATAGTGTTGTCCTTTATATAAAGCTCAACAGTTTTTACGGAGACCTCGTCGGGTTGAGCGGTAAGTGAAAATCTCAAGTCGCTTACTCCGTCAAAGGAGTCGGGAGTGTTGTCAGTAAGCACTGGCAGATTTTCCGGTTTAACTGTTTTTGCTGTCATATCGGGCTTTTCATCTTCTGTAATTATTCCGGGTGTGGGTTCAGAAGCATTTGAAACCATATTCATTTCGCCTGAATAAACATCAAGCTTATATTTAATTGACTTATCTGCTGTTGTATCGTCAGCACCGCCTTTGTTGTAAAGGACATAGTTCAGCTCGTCCTTAACATTTGAGGTAATCTTAACGCCTCTTGCACCGCTGTTAGCCATACCTCCGCTGTAAATTTCAACAAGGCTTTCATTCATCACAAGATTTGTATTGAATTTTGCGTTGAAATCATCAACTGTCAGGCTGTTGTTCTTTCCGTTTTTAATCCAGAAAACAAGCGTCTTTCCTGCTGGAATAACAACCTCTGAAGGAGTGCTTTCCCAGAGTGCGTCGGTTGAGCTGTCGGGATAGTTGTAATAGATTTTGTAGTCGCTGAAATCTATATCCTCATCACTGTTATTATAGATTTCAATAAACTCATAAGCGTCCGAGCCGTTGATATTACTGCTGTCGGGAAGAATTTCGGTAACAACAAGCGGTGAGATGTTATTCTCAAGCTCACCCTCTGCAAACACCGTAACGTCCTTTTTGTCGGTAGTAAAGGTTGTAACGCCGTCATACACGCTTGCATAGCAGGAAAAGCTTTTGAGATTTGCAAGCTCGCTGTAGGAAATTTCAGCATTGATTCCGCTTTCTGTTTTTGCAAACGTATATGACTTTTCTCCGTTTTCAAAAGCAATAACAAGCTCTGCTTTAAGTGCTCTGTTACTGCCCGAAACATTCAGTGAAGGTTTAAAGCTTTCCCCGAAAAGCACCTTGTCTGTGCAATTGAGTTCAGCCGATAAATTCGAAGGATTTGTAAAGAAAAACATTTCGGAAGGTTTCTGATTATCCTCTACAACCGATGGATTTGCGTCTGTTTCATAGCCGAGCCGTGTTTCATTTACATTGCCGTTTTCGTAAGCAAAAGTAATTCCCTTATTAAGCTTTACCTTTTTTACATCGCCGTCATTGTATTCAATGTGGCAGAGTACTTCTCCAAGCGGTGTGCGGATTTCAAGACTTCTTGCCTTTGAATTGTGAAGTCCTCCGCACTGGATTGTACCGAGGTTTTCACCCATAACAAGCTCTGTTCCGTAGTACGAGTTAAAATCCGCTTGTGTAAGCTCGTTGTTGGAGCCGTTGAGCACCCACAGAACTATACTCTCGCCTGCACAAACGGTCAGGTCGCTCTGGTCGGGAGTCCAGAGAGTATCGCTGTTGGTGTAGGAATAGTGAATTTCATAATCGCTTAACTTAATGTCTGAATTGCTTGAATTGAAAATTTCAAGGTATTCGTATGCGTCGGCTCCGCTTACATTGTCGGTGTCGGGTACAATCTCCGTAAAAAAAAGAGGAGTACCATTTACGCTGTCGGTATCAGCCGCATAAACTGCACTTGTTGCCGCACCTGATAAAGAAATGATAAGAGCCATTACAGATGCGATTATTCTTGAACTGATTTTACTGTGTGCTTTCTTCATAAAATTATCCTTTCTTATTTTATTAACTTCTTTATAAAACACTATTGTAAAATCGGATTCTCAATTTTTATCTTATTTATGTAAATTAATGTTTATTTTGTGTTATCTTGTGTAGTTGACTATTATTCCTTTTTATAGAGATAATATGTTCTTTTTCCTCCTTTGTAGTCAGATGTTGCTGACGAAACAAGGCTGTAGTTTTCAAATTGATATTCCTTTCCCCTTGTTACAACATATTCGATTATGCCCGAGCTTACATACTCGTCCTGTGCATTTTTTATGTCGTCAAGAGGAAGATTAAGATTGCAAAAATATTTGCAGTTCGGCACAATGTTGCAAACTGTGTAAAAGCCGTTGTCAAGCGTTCCGTAATTTAGCAGTGTTGGATTTTTCGTTTCATTTATTATTTCTCTGAACTTATACTGTGCAAGCTCCTCTTTCGGCACAAGCATTGACCTTACATTCGGGCATATCAGAAGCGATAGCACTGTTGACAATATCAATGAAAAAGCGGCGGAAATTTTTACAATACCTTTTCCCTTTTTATTCAAGAAAAGTTCTGCCTTTTCCGCTACAAAAATAAATCCGTGCAACGAAAAAATGCAAAGCGGCAAAGCGTAATAATCATAATGTCTGCCACCTCCGAAAATAAACAGAGCGGTAAAGACTGTCAGCACAAGATAGTTTGCAAACATTTTTCTGCCGTCCTTAATCAGCTCATACATTAATCCTGAAAGAATAAGTATTGCAGGCAAAATATTTTTCTTAGCCACCTCAATTAAACTTTTAAAGATAGTATTGAACATACTTAATATCTTTACTGCAAACGATTGGTTACTTACGCTGTCCGAGTAGAGAAACATATTGTCATAAAAATACACACGTAATAAATCTTCAACTGCTCCGTTTACTGCAAAATAAAGCAACACAGGCAGACTTACAGCCGCAACGCCGAGCACAACAAAGCCGACGCATTTCAGAAGATATTTCCACGCCCTGTTCCTGATTATCATAATCAGCGGAACAATTACAAAGCCGATAAAGAAACCGAGCATTGTGTATTTTATCCACAGCACACAGCCTGAAATAACGCCGATACAGAACAGTTGTTTTGCCGAAAATGCCTTTTTTGATTTAAGCGATTTAAGTGAAAGATAGAGTCCGCACATAAGGAACGGCAGGCAGAATTCCTCGGCGCTGTCGCCCTGACAAAAAGCGTGAGAGGAATAAATTACAGCCAAAAATAACGGTGCAAACACAAACGCACTTTTGTTGCAGTCATACAGAAACAGAATTTTAAATGCAAAAATCATTACCGCTGTTGCACTTATCACTTCAAAAACAAATACGCCGAAAAAAGTATCGTTTGAAATCAGATAAGCCAGAGCGTGAATTACGTACAAAAGCAGACCTTTCTGCTCAAAAATATCACGGTAAACAACCATACCGTTTGTCATTGATTTTCCTACCGTAAAAAAGCAGTTTGCGTCAACCCAGTCGTTGAGCGGATAGAGAAACGACGATTTCGAACAAATTGATATTATGAAAAATGATGTCAATAACGAAGTGATAAAAACACAGAAGTGTTTTTTCCTGAATACGCTGAATGTTTTTTTCATTTGCATTCCTCCCATTTGTCATTGATAATTCTATCACAACACGTCAAACAATTACGAACATTTTGAAAAAGAAACTCTCTGAAATAAAAAAGAGAATTTACACACTTTTTATATAAGCAAAATAAATGGTTAATATTTTGCATTATTCCGATTTAAATAAACCGAAATTTATCCCGAAACTGTAAAAATTATTAAGGTTTTATCAGTTTTTTCGGTTCGTTTGTAAAGCCTTGTATTTTTGTCGTAAATTGTTAATCAAGTTTATTGACCGCATAGTTTTTTGAGAATATAATGCTTACTGAATTAATAATTTGGAGAGAAATATGGTTGAGAAATTACCTCTTGATTTTGTGAGAAAAATCTACAATATGCTTACAAACGGAAACGACGACGTGAATTTCTATTGTATGTGTATTCAGAATCAGAACCGTGAAGCGGCTACAAACAGTCCGATAAAATTTGCTCTTAATCTTATAAAAATCAATATACTTTGCAGACTTCCGTTTTCAAAACGCAGGCTTTTTTCGGAGGAAATCGGCAAGGCGTATCTTTCGAGAATTTTCGTCCGTCCTGCAATATGCGAGCTTGCCTCGGGAATGCTCGACAACTCCCGACTGATTACCGACATATTCGGCTGTGCCGTTACCACAATAAAAAACAGAAACGACATTTTTAAGGATGTTGAAAAAGAAATCGGTGTAAAAGGCTTTGCCGATTTAAGAAAGCAGTATGACAACAGCAAGCTGCCGATTCAGCAGATTTACAAAAAAATCAGTGCAAAGCTTAAAATAGTCATTGATTACAAAATTGAACTTTCGGTTATGGAAAAGCATTACGTTGCAAACAAATATGCCGTCAGACTGCTTGACATTGCAGCTTGCAACAACATATTTATTACTGCAATTATCCGTTCGAGTTATCCGAGAGAATTTATTGAGAAAATCCTTAAAAAATACAAAATCAGTGTTGACAGACTTATTATCACTTCCGAAAGTGAAACAGACTTTAAAAACGAAGCCTTGGTTAACCCCGAATTTACAGGCGCTTTCAGCAACGACTACAACGGTTTTATCAAAAAGCTTATGAAGTACGGTTGTAAGCCTATTTACTACCGAAGTCCTCAGGCGCTTATGGAGCGGACTGTTCACCCGAAATTAAACGATGATTTCAGACGTATTTACGACGGCATATGCGGACTTAACCTTTTCAGCGGAATTAAAAGAATGAGCAGAGAGTATGAGCTGTCTTTCCTCTGTGTAGCTCCTGCTGTTGCGGGATTTGCACAAAGGGTTTTGCAAAAAGCAGAAAAGGGCGAGTATGTAATCTGTCTTTGTGACGAAAGCTCATTCTTTGCAAGGCTGATTAAACGGCTTTGTAAAAGCACCGAAAATATTGTGTTTTTCCCCTGGTCACCTCTTGCGACAAATAAATACAAGTCGTCATTGGAGTGGAAAGAAATTATTGAAGAAACTCCGATTTTCGACGACGCATATTCGGGTGTGTTTGACAGCGTTCTGCGATACCCTGTGTCTGCACTCAAGGAGCCTCCCGATACGCTCACGCTTTCAGGAATTATGGCTACTGCGTGGACTGATAAGTCAAGCGGCGGTGTGGATAACGCAATAAGCAAGGTAATCGGAAAGCATAAAAGAATTGTTATAGCAGACCCTGTTCCGGGAATCTGCGCAACGTCACAGCTTTGCAGTATTTTAGAAAGAATAAAGCCCGAAACGACATATACCTGCGTAACTATGAGCAATATGTTCGGAGTGAAAAGTGCAGATTTAAAGCCACTTGCAAGAATAATAAGTGGCAATATGCCGTTGCTTTGTCAGATTGGAGCTGACGGCAAAAGGTGGATTTACCCAAAGAAAATTGACAGCAATAAGCTTGACGAAATCTATCGGGCAATCCTTGATTTTTCGCTTAACTTTTTCAGGTATACAAAAGACGCCTCAGCCGAGCTGACAATTTCGGGTGATGACGCATCTGCTCTGTATATGCAGGGGTTGTCCGAAATACGCAATATGATTTAACGGGAGTGAATATTTTGGTACTTTACCACGCTTCAACAATGTATCATCTGCTGTACTGCATTGTTCACAAGCTGTCCTTCAACAGTGACAAGGATTGCGAACTTTTACTTGTTGAGTACATAAAGCCGCTCAAGGAGCGGACAGCGTTTCTTGAAAAGCTGAAAGCATACGGCTTTTTCAGCAAAATCCGCTATGTTCCCGAACAGCAGTTCAAGCTGAAAAAGGGAATTGCACTTGACGAAAACAGCAGTGAAAAGGATATAAAAACCGTAATCAACAATATCTCGTCAGCCTTTGAAAGCTGGTTTGGCGGAGATATGAAAAAGTACAGCGAAATCTTCATTGCATCAGACCAGCATTCCTGCGGAATATATCTGATAAACAACAAAATCAGCTACACATATATGGAGGACGCAAGCGGAATGCTTTCGGAGCAAAGCCGCTATCTTTCCATTACAAAGAGCAACAACCGAACAAATTATATAATCAACGAGTATCTCGGCTGTGCAGGCAGAAACGAGTACGTCAAAGCAAAGCTGTGCGACCTCAGGCACCAGCAAAAGGGATTTAAAGATGAAAAGGCGGTTGATTTTTCAATCTATGACGCTCTGAAAAACATCATTCCCGACAAAGTTCCCGTACTGCTTGAATTTTTCGGGAACATCAGAACGGTTATCAGGAGCAGTAAAAAAATATGTCTTTTCCTCACGCAGGATTTGAACACGCTGAAAATTAAAGACCTCGACTTGCAGGAGCTGACGACCACAACGCTTGTCGACTACTTCTGCCCCGACTGCAAGCTGGTTATCAAGCCTCATCCCAAGGACAGGTGGCAAAACTACAAAAGGATTTTTCCGAACGCTGTAATTCTTGAAAAAAGCGTACCGTCCGAGCTTTTGCCCTTTGCAATCGACGGTGAAATCGACACTGTGCTGACTGCAAGCTCAACCTCAATAAGGGGAGTTTCGGAATTTGCAAAAAAGGCGTATTCCTTTACAACCGAAATTGAAACGCACCGTGAACGCATTGACTCTATGTTTGCTCTCACCGAGGTTTTAAAGCAAATCGGGATAAAAAACAGCGTTGCCGTCTGCAACATAAACGAAGAACAGATACTTAACTTTCTTGACAACACAGGCATAAAGGCAAACGGAAACGATATTATTGTTGACGGAGGAATAAATAAAACGGACAATGCCTACCTTGAAAGCTATCGTATGCTGTTCTGTCTGAACCTCGGCAACAAGCTCAACTACGGCAAGGATTACGGATGCAGACATAAATTTGTAATCAAGACAAAAATTATACCCGACAGCGACAGCCTTTGCGAAGAATCGGAGCACCTTATTTTCGCATACAGCAACGACACTTTGCTGAGTGAAAAATTAAGTGAAATTAATATCACAAGAAAGCTTTACCACTCCAAAGCAGAGGTTGAAATAAATTGTGAAAAAATCACATCGGAGCTTGACGAAAAATTCAGAGCCGAGCTGCTTGGAGAAGCCGAACAGGAGGAAATTATATGAGTAAAAAAACAGTTGCATTTGTTCCGCTGAAGCTCAACAACGAGCGTCTGCCGGGCAAAAATACAAAATCATTCAAGGGCGGAAAGCCACTTCTTACCTACATTCTTTCAACGCTTACAAAGGTAAACGGAATTGACGAAGCCTATGTTTATTGCAGTAACGAGGAAGTGAAAAAATATCTGCCCGATGGCATAAAATTTTTAAAGCGCAGTGAAAGCCTTGATACCGGCTCAACGCTGATTATTGACGTACTGAAAGCATTTGCAAAGGACATTGACGCAGACGTGTACGTTCTCACCCACGCAACAGCACCGTTTATTAAGCCCTCAACAATTGAAACGGCTATTGAAAAAGTCAAGTCAAATGAATACGATTCTGCCTTTACAGTGAGAGCCGTTCAGGAATTTTTGTGGATTGACGGTCAGGCAATTTATGACACATCAAGAATCCCCAGAACGCAGGACATTAACAATGTCTTTGCCGAAACAACGGGACTTTACGTGTACACCAAGGAGCTTATTAAAAGCGGCAGAAGAATCGGGTGTAATCCATGCGGAATTCCTGTTGACTTTATCGAGGCTACGGACATAAATCAGCCGATAGACTTTGAGCTCGCACAGGTGATATTTGACAACTACATTAAAAACGAAAGTGAAAACAATGAGTAAAATTAAAATTCTTGACTGTACGCTGCGTGACGGCGGCTACATAAACGACTGGAAATTCGGCAAAAAAGCAATTCAGAATATCCTCTTTAATCTTTCAAAGGCAAACACCGACATTGTAGAGTGCGGTTTTCTTACAAACAAGCCCTATAATTCCGACTGCTCGCTTTTTAACTGCGTTGAAACAATTGACGCACTCTTAGAGGATAATAAAAACAGCGACACTATGTACGTTGCAATGATAGCACTCGGCGAAAAAGAAATTAACCCAAGGCTTATTTCAGACTCGGCAAACAGCTATGTTGACGGAATACGCCTTACCTTCCACCCCGATGAAATTGACAAGGCGTTTGAATACGCCGAAATAATAAAGGAAAAAGGCTACAGGCTTTTTATGCAGCCTGTCGGAACAACTAACTACACCGACAAGCAGTTTCTTGATTTGCTTGAGCGCGTAAACATCCTTATGCCCTATGCTTTTTACATTGTGGACACGCTCGGTATGATGTATAAGAAGGACTTGATTCGTCAGGTTTTTCTTGTTGACAACAACCTCGACACTAATATAAAGCTCGGTTACCATTCGCACAACAACTTTCAGCTTGCGTTCTCAAATGCACAGGCTCTTGCAGAGTACAACACAGAGCGTGAAATCATAATTGACTGCAGTGCAAACGGTATGGGACGTGGTGCAGGAAACCTCTGCTCCGAGCTGTTTATGAATTATCTCAACAAGGAATACTCTGCTCACTATGATGTTCTGCCTGTTCTTGAAATTGTCGACCAGTATCTTGTACCGATTTCGCTTTCAAATCCGTGGGGATATAACTCGGCTTATTTTCTGTCGGCGGCAAACAACTGCCACCCGAATTACGCAACATATCTAATGACAAAGCACTCGCTTTCGATGTCGTCAATCGGCAATATTCTTCAGCAGTTACCGAAGGAGCAAAAGCGTTTTTTTAACAAACAGCTTATTGAGAGCATCTACCAGAACTACCAGAGCAACGCCGTAAACGACATTGAAACAATCACAAAGCTCCGCAAGAAATTTGACGGAAAGGAAATTCTTGTAATAGCACCCGGTGAAAGCGTTAAATCCAAAAAGGATACCATACAAAAATACATTTCAAAGAAAAGGCCGTTTGTAATTTCGGTAAACTTCATTCCCGATTTTGTAAAGCCCGATATGGTGTTTGTGGGTAATGCAAGAAGGTATGAAGAGCTTTGTGACAGGCTCGACATAAAAAAGTCGGTTTTCACCTCAAACATTCCAAAGCTTCCGAAAAAAGCGGTAAAGGTCAATTACTCCGAACTTATCAGCGCATCAAACGACGCATCAGACAGCTCGGGAATAATGATTCTGAAACTGCTGAAAAAGACGTCCGTAAAAAGCGTTGCGCTTGCAGGCTACGACGGCTTTTCAAAAAATCCGCTCGGCAACTACTTTAACAATGATTACTGCGGAATTTACGAGCCTGTTTTGTTGCAGGAGAAAACACTTGCTATAAGTGAAGAACTTGAAAGCCTATCAAAGAAAATGAAGATAAAGTTTGTCACTCCGTCAATTTACAACAAGGGAAAAAGGAGCAAAAAGAAAGCCTGATGAAGCTGATTGATAAATCAAAAAGAAAACTGAAAAAACTGAAAATACGTGCAGTTATGAAAAGCCGCTTTATACTCGAAGGATTTTACAAATACGGCGACAGCGACAAAAGCTTTCTGCGCAAAAGCATTTACCTTTTATCGCTTTATTTTTCTGCGTTGATAAACGGAAAGGACAAATCAAGGCCGTATGTGTATGAACGAAAGAAATACACGATAAAACCCTGCACAAGCGCACCCGAATCCTCGTTTGTAAAGCGCCCGTCATATACTCTGATGGCTAAAAATTTTCTTGTGAACGACGTGGTTTCCTTTGACGTTTTTGACACGCTTATCCTGCGTCCGTTTGACAATCCTAAGTCTGTTTTCTTTATTCTCGGCGAGCTTAACAAGTGCCCCGGTTTCAAGCGGTACAGAGAGCTTGCGGAAAAGCTTGCACGCAAGGAGACGTTTGAAAAAACAGTCAGTTATGAGGTTACTCTGCATGACATTTACGAAAAGCTCAACAGATTTGTAATTATCGACACAGAAAAGGCAATGCAGTACGAAATTGAAACGGAGCTTAACCTTGTCTTTGCAAACCCGTATATGCAGAACGTTTTTAAAGAGGCAAAAAATCTGAATAAAAAAATCATTGCCGTATCGGATATGTATCTTCCGAAAGACGTAATTGAAAAAATGCTCGACAAATGCGGCTATAGCGGTATTGACGAAATCATAGTTTCAAACGAGTACGGAAAAAGCAAGCGCACAGGCGAGCTTTTTGAAATTATAAAGGAAAAGTACGGCGAAAACGCACGATACATTCACATCGGCGACAATTATGTTTCGGACAATCTGTCGGCTGAAAAAAGCGGCTTTACACCGATTTACTACAAAAACGTAAACGCCAGAGGCAACGCTCACCGTGCCTTTGATATGACTTCACTTATCGGCTCTGCCTACAGGGGAATTGTCAACGCAAAACTGCAAAACGGTGACAATACCTACTCGCAGTATTATGAGTACGGCTACACCTACGCAGGATTTTTAACTCTCGGCTACTGCAACTATATTCACGACTATGCAAATAATAATCATATTGAAAAAATACTGTTTCTGTCCCGTGACGGTCATATTCTGAAAGCCGTTTACGATAATCTGTTTCCCGAAGAAAAGACGGAATATGTCTACTGGTCACGCTCGGCAGCTACAAAGCTGACGGTCAAAAAATTCAGAAACGAACTGCTCCTAAGATACATTAAATACAAAATCCCACGCAAAATGACGCTCGAAAAAATACTCTCGGCTATGGACTTGCCGCAGATGCAGAAGATACTTGAACAAAGCGGATTTACACCCGACACCATACTTACAAAGGAAAATTACGAGGACATAGTCAAGGTATTTATTGACAACTGGGATATTGTTGTAAAAAGATTTGAGCGCAATAACAAAGCGGCAGAAGAATACTACCGTAATGTTATCGGCAACAGCAAAAGCGCCTGCATTGTCGATATTGGCTGGGCTGCAAGCGGATTTTCGGCACTGCGTTATCTTATCGAGGACGAATGGCAGATTGACTGCAAGGTATCGGGACTTGTGGCAGGCTCAACATATCTTCACGATATGGACATCATCGAAACACAGCTTACCAAAAACGTTATATCCTCATATATGTTTTCCCAGCGTGACAACCGTGAAATACGCCGTGACCACAACGTAAAGCAGATGCACAGCGTGTTTACGGAAATAATGCTCAGTGCACCCTCTCCCTCGTTTATCGGCTTTGATTATGACGAAAACGGAGAAATAAAATATGAATTTGACTGCCCCGAAACCGAGGGCTACGAGATGATTGAGCAGATTCAGCAGGGCATCAAGGATTTTGTAAACGATTACACAACTGCGTTCAAGGACTATCCGTTTATGTGCAACATTTCGGGCAGTGACGCTTACGCAGTTTGCCGTCAGGTTATTTCCTGTCCCGAATACTTCAAGAATCTTTTTGCTGACTATCCCGTAAACCGTGCCGTCGGCTCTGCTTCATACGAAATGGGAACGCTCGGCAACCTGATTGAAAATGAATTTGTAAAGTGAGATTAAAAATGATTTTATATTACGCACTTACCACCTACCACATTCAATGCTGTGTTCTGCACAGGCTGACAAAAAAGCCGGATGAAAAGGCTATTCTGCTTTTGTCGGACATTCACAAAAACTCGGTTGCGTTTTTGTCACGCTACAGAGAATCGGGAATTTTTGACGAGGTGTTTCTGCTTGAAGAATCAAATGTGAACAGCGCCGCAAGGCAGAACGAAGCAAAGCACCGTTCAAAGCGTTTTATTCTTAATTCAGCTTGCAGAGGTATAAAAAAGATACTTCCCGTTGACGCTGAAAAGATGGACGAGGTTTATCTCTGCCCCGACCATTTTCCGTTCGGCTGGTACATAATCAGGAACAAGATAAAATATCACTGCTTTGAAGAGGGCTGCGGGGTGTTGTCCGACAACGAATTTATGCTCTCAAATTTGAAGCGCAACAAGGCGCAGTACAAGCTTATGGATGTGCTCGGCTACTTTGGCAACAATGACAGCGCCGTTGAAATTCTCGCTGACGAATTGTTCCAGAAGGACGGATATTACAATTCAAAGATGACCAACTTTTCCGTAACAAGGATTTTAAAATCAATGCCAGATGAACAGCGAAAGCGTGTGCTTTCCTTCTTCGGAGTCAACGGAACTGTCGGCGAAAGCGGAGCAAAAAACAGCCTGATATTAACCCAGCATATGGCTAACCTCGGAATTATGCCGCTTGGTGACCAGCATCTGCTTTACAGGCTTTTTGCCGACTATTTTCTTGAGGGTACTCACATTACGGTAAAACCTCACCCCGACGATATTGCAGGCTGTTATAACGAAATTTTTGGTGACAACGCAACCGTACTGCCGTTTGCAATGCCATCCGAGCTTTTGCCGTACACACTTGACGGAAAGCTGAAAGTTGCAATAGCTGCATATTCCACTGCGGTAAAATCTCTCGGCAGCTACAGCGACAGAATAATCTGCTTTGACAACCGCATTATGGAAGATTTCAGACATCTCCACCGTTATTTTGCGGCTTTGATACTCACGTCTGCACTTTATGACGGCAAAGACAAAATTATGACAAACGCAAACGAAATGCTGTTTAAGGAATTAAGTCAAAGTGAAAGACTGTATCTGAAATTTAAGCACGACAGCGAGCTTTGCGACCTTGAAAACGTCGTTATCATCTCGGACAATCTGCCCGACTCAAGAAGCATTGAAAACTTCTGCAACTATCTTATTTCGGAACAGAACAAAGAATTTATAATTTTTCTCAACGAACATAACAGACACGTTTATTTTGACGGAGTGCATACAGAGGTTTTCCGTCATATCCGCCCGATATTCATTGATATATCGGACAAGAATGGCAACAAAACAAGCGAGGTGATTTATTTGTATTCGACCGATGAAAAAGTATTGTCCGCCACTGAAAAATTCCAACATAAAAAAGAGCTGAAATACACTGGAATTACACTTGACATTCACTCAATTTCACGCAGTGACAGCGAGAAAATAAGAATGCTTGAGGGCGTTTTAGAGGCAACGGAAGCAAGACTGAAGGAATACATTGCAAACAAAAAACAGCTTGACGAAATAATCGCCAAGCAGGGAAAGAGAAAGCACAAATGAAAAAGCTTATAATATTTGACTTGGACGGTACTTTGCTTGACACCTCTGAGGGGATAATGCACTGCTACCGCAAAACAGGAGCAATTCTGAATTTACAGGAAAACACAATAGAAAATAAAAAATGCGTAATCGGCGGGCCGCTTAAGGACGGTTTTCAGTGTCTGTATAAGATTGACTCCGAAAATCAACTTGAAAAGGCAATTGCAACCTACCGCTCCATTTATCAGAGTGAGGGAATTAAAATGTTCTGCGCTTACGACGGAATTGAAGAACTTTTGAAAAATCTTAAAGAAAACGGTTATCTGCTTGCAGTAGCTACGCTTAAAGCGGAAAGTTACGCAAAGCAGATGCTTGAAAGCGCAGGTTTTGCAAAATACTTTGACGTTATTCACGGCTGGGACGGAACCGACAGATGTACAAAAGCCTACATTATTACAAAGGTAATTTTCACTCTGAACATGATTTCATCTGAGGCAATTCTGGTGGGCGATTCCGAATACGACGCATACGGAGCAGATGCGGCAGACGTTGATTTTCTCGGTGTAAGCTACGGCTTTGGAATCAGGAAATGCGAAAGCAAAAGTAAGCTATTCCCCATTGCCGACTCCCCTGAAGATGTGCTGGATTACATAATAAACTTCGCCTGCGATTAAAATAATAAAGCCTAAATTCTTCTTTCAAACAAATGACAAAAAGCAAATTATCACTACCGTACAATTGAAAGGTAACTAATGAAGTAAATCTTTTAATCAAAGAGCTTACAGATATTCTCAAAGCGAAATAATTTGTAACATTAAAGTTAAAATTTTATCCTTATGAGCAGTCAGCATCCTTCTGCCCCTGCCAAGAAAAAACGGCTTAAACACTGCGTTTAAGCCGTTTTCTCGTATAAATAAACAGTCGGGACGTGGTTTAAAATACCACTTTTGATGCTCAAATTGTGTTTCAAACTTCTCAAACGAGTTCAAAAATTCCGACAATTCCGTCTGTTACATCATCAAAATAGCATCAGTAATCAGTATCTAAATTTCATTATGTAAAGGTAGTGTTTAAATGGAAATATGGGAACGATATAGTAAAAATGTAATAGAAAAATTTTCTATAGATGTAATAGCTGAATCCTTTGATAAAAGATATGGTACATATATCGCACCTAAAGATAGCGATAACTTTGATTTCATTTCTCCAGACAAAACAAGTGCAATAGAAATAACTTTGGTCATACCTGAAAACGAGCAAAAAGAATACGTTTATGAAATTGAGAAGCACAGAGGCAAAGAAAATCTGAAAACCGAAAATATTAAAAATTTGAGGCTTGATTCCCAATGTAACATTGCTTCTTATTACGGCGGCTCAATGGCAGAGATAAAAAATGCTATTATTACTAGTCTGGAAAAAAACAACAAAAGGCTTTGAAACGAATAAAAGTAAAAAACTACCATTATATTGATTTATGTCTTTGTATTCAAGACGGAAGTATATTTGATTTAAACAGTTTTAAAATGGCATTTACAAATTTAGATAAATACCTTTTTCAGAACATATTTTTTATTACCCCATCACACTTTATACGTTACAATAAAAAAATCGGTTTTGAGGAATACCCAAGGAAATTGAAAAATATGTAACAAAATCCTTAATCAGACTTATTGATATAAAATATTTTATTTATCTATATTACTTGTATTTTACATCTCAAATCCATCCGTAATACCATTCAATTCTGTCAAATCTCTTTTTACATAATACATCTCTGTGATTTCAGAAGTTGTATGTCCGAGCAAATCTGCAACCTGTCGAGGAGTTAAGGATTTTATTGTGCCGTCCGATTGTTTTTTGCCGTTTACAAGATTCGTAGCGAAGGTGTGGCAGCGGAGCGAGTGCAAGCCTTTGACTTCTATACCTGCGGCTTTGAGGATTCTGTAATAGCGTTTTTTGAAATTCACCGGTCGGGTGAAGTTACCGTTTTCATCGGGTATCAGCGGTGAATCTTCTCCGAAGTAGAATTCTTTTCTTAAATCAGCTATCATTTCGCACCCTAAAAAATAATGTGTAAATTATAATCCTTCAAACAATAAAAGAATACTGAATAAGAGTACAATCAAACTTTTTGATTGGCCCCGTGGCAACTTTTATTTCTGTCCGTAAATCACTTATTCTTTACCGATGACGAAGACGATTGAAATTTGAGATATATATGATATAATAACCTCATATCATACAGAATCAAAAATTTGGCGTTAATATAATTACTTCATTTTTATAGCCATAGGCTTATAGGAAAATAATTATCCTCTTGTTAATTAATATGTAATCACAAAACGCAGCTTGATTAAAAAATCGGAGGTGTCTGATTTGCAGGAAGTCAAACACATTACTATAGTATCAAACGGAAGAAAAATTGTACTCAGTATCAGCACAATCCTTTATGTTATTATGATAAATAAGACTGCCGAGATACACGTTTCCGGCGGTAAGATATACGAAACAAGAATGACTCTTTCCGAGCTTGAAGAAGAACTCGGTGATGGATTTATAAAGGTTCACAGGGGTTGTATTGTGTCTGCTATGGCAATACACGATATAACCGACAACATTAACCTGAATAACGGTGAGTCCCTTATATATACGTTACGAAAGAAAAATCAGATTATTGAGCGGTTCCGTTCAAATCAAAAGAGTATTATAAGCAGTTTTAAAAGAGACGGAATTCCCGCAACGAAGGAAGAATACCGCAGTCACTACAGCAGTTTTGAGAATTTACCCTTTGCGTTTGCGGATATAGAAATGGTATTTAATGATGAAAGTCACGCAGTAGACTGGATTTTCAGATACGGCAATCCCGCACTGGCACAGCTTGAAAAGATACCGCTTGAGCGTCTTATCGGCAGTTCTTTCGGCAGTCTGTTCAGCAACATGGACTCCAAATGGCTGCGCAGTTACGAGCGTGCGATTCTTTACGGAGAAATGCTGGAGATAATTGATTACAGTCCCGAGATTGATACATACATAAAAGTAATATGTTTTCCGACTTTCAAAGGTCACTGCGGATGTATCCTGTTTGATATTTCTCAGATAAAATTCACCAAAAACAGCAGTGACGCCGAAAAAGCTCTGATGCTGTATTTCGGTAAGCTGCCTGATAAAAACGACTGAAAGTTACAGCCAATATATTAAAAATAAGCCGCATATCGGCGCTGATTCCATATGTTCTGCACATAATCCTACAGAATAACGGAAAATTGCGAGGTGTGCGGCTTGTCTTATGTCGTTTTGAGCCGTTTTAACGTCGTTTTGGGAATTACTTATTGAATTAACTTACAATAATACCTTATAATTTACATAAATATTAAAACTACTGATGATTTACGGTATAAGACTTATTATGTCTGTATTTGAAAAGTATAAATCAAGGTGATTTAACAAGAATTCCCCGATAATTGATAATATTGTTTAATCCGTTTTCAAATTTTTGGATTTTATATATACATAAAAATATTAAGAAAGTTAAGGTGATTAATCTTGAAAAAGACAGTATTAAAAAGAATAACAGCTTTATTACTTTCGACTATACTTTCTGTTGGAATGCTGATAACTCCTGTATCAGCAACAACAACTGTAAAAGGAGCTCTGAAAGAAATAGGCATTGAGAAGCTTGTTGAAACCGGAATGCGCGTGGCAGCCGAAGCGTGCGAGGAGCTTGGCAAGGCAACGGGTACTGAAACAGGTGAAGAAATTTTTTCTTTTATAGCAGACTGGGTTTTCTCAAGCGGTGCAGAGTCGGCGGCAAATAAGGCAAAGGAGCTGTGCGAGGAAATTCTTGAACAAATCAAAGAACTGGAAATCGAAATAAACGACGATTTTTCTGTTGTTGAAAGTCAGATAAGCCAGGAAGCTGTCAACACAGCAAAGACAAATCTCCAGAATAAGTGGAAAAGCGATGTTGACAATGTAATATCATACAATAATGCGACTGCATCGCTCGACAGTTATAAGAGCTATTTGAATAATTCCATTGAAAATAATGCTAAATATCATGACGGAAATATTTCGTATTCAGAACTTGAGGATTCAGTAGAAAAGGATCTTGAAGGACTGCTTGACGAATTTTACACAATGTACGTATTAATAGACGGCGAAAGTTCCTCAAGCGACGACAAAGACTATGCAATGTTTTACTCTAAAAAAATGAATGCAACTTTTGAAAATATAATTACTTTGCTTGCTACAAATCTTGATGCCGTAGAAAGCGGTTCGGTTGAGGAATATGCCGTTCAGTATGCATGCAACGCATTTCCGTTCAGTCATCAGCAGTATTCATTTGTTCATAACTATGTGGAAAAGCAGATTCTTCAGCTGATACTGGTTGAAATGATGTATAACGAATATTTGTATCAGCAGGGAGCTTTTATAGAAAATTATGAAAGCGAAGATAAGGATTCTCAGGCTTATCAGAATTATCTTAATCACCAGAGCTCCTTCTATACTCTTATGAGCGAAACTGTTAAGGACCATATAACAAATATGCTTAGCAGGGAAGTGGTTGCTGACAGTACCCGGAATTTTTCCCTTGACAGCTATATGAAGCCCGAGGATGCGGTGTCAGACTATTTAAAAATAAACGGTTACAGACCATATTATTCTACTCCGGGTACAACTACCAATAGCAAATATATATATGATACTGTGCGTTTTAATCGTGTTATGACACAAACAGGAAATAAAAATAATGTTTATTACATTCTTGATCCAAGTCAGTTTTCCGATTCCAATGCGACAAAAGCACTTGCAATGGATACGAAAATAGATAATCCAAGCGGCTTTGATACACACGTTCCAAGCTGTGACTATCTGAATCTTACCAACAATTCTATGTCTGACGGAGTAAACACCTTTGCTTGTTCTGCGGATATATTCGGACTTTTTGACACAAAAGCATTTCGCTGGCTTGACAGCAAGCCCTCTACATATCTTAAGGAATATATTCCGAGCGGAACAACCCTTTTTATGACTCCCAAATATGAATACGGTTCAACTCAGCTTTTTGACACTACCTACGAGAAATTCTGGGTTATCGAAGGCGATACAGCAGTGTCCGGCTCTGATGTATCAACCAAGGAGTACTCCGCCGAGGCTTTCCAATCCGATAAAGGCGGCGATAAATATAGTTATTCGGTAGTTCTTGCAAACAACAGCGATGAATACAAGCAGAAGGCTACCTTAAAAATTCCCGCACATTTAGAGGCAAGCGTTACCGACAGCGACGGCAATAAAATTATTGACACAACAAGCGGCGACGCTTCTCCGTCAGCCAACATCACTTCGGGTAAAATGCTTACAATCAAATTCAAGGTTGATGACGGCTACTGTGTTGAATTATTAAATTGCATCAGAAATAACAGCAATTCAACCGAAACTGTCCTTTTTGACAGCGACGATATTGACATTCTGAAAACGGACGGAGAATATTACACATTTTCTTATCCTATGCCGTATTCCAATACTACCTTTGAATTTAAAGTAGTATCGGATGAAGGAGAATATGACATTTGGACTCCCGAAGACCTTATAAACTTTTCGAATGATATGAACAACGGAGTTAATCCGGATACAACCGCAAATTTGTGTGCCGATATTGACATGACGGGCTACGAGGGTCAGCTCAGTCCTGTAGGAAACTCCAAACATCCCTTCAAAGGAGTATTTAACGGTAACAACCATAAAATTGAGGGATTGAAATTTAAAAATTTTGATTACTGCGGTCTTTTCGGATATATTGAAAATGCAGAGATAAAGGACGTTACCGTCAGCGGAGATTTTTCTCTTGCGGAATCCTCAAAAATTAAGCAAGCAGGCGGAGCAGTAGGCTATGCAAACGGCGGCAGTCTGACAAATATCACCTCATATGTCACCATTTCAAAGGCAGATACATATATAATTCCAAATGTCGGCGGTATTGTCGGCTCGGTGGGTGCAAATGAAACGACAATCAAAAACTGTATGTTCGGTGGAACACTGAATCTTACAGATTGCGGTCCGAATGTCGGCGGTATTGTCGGCAGAGCAGAAGAAGGAGCAGTGATTAAAAGCTGTGCAAACGTCGGCACAATTAATACCGCTAATTCTATAACTTGTGCCGGCGGAATCCTTGGCTTTCAAAAAGGAACTACCGTGTCCATTGAAAATTGCTACAATTATTCAAAGTTGGGCGGTTCTCAGAAGGAAGATCCTGACAGCTGTTTCGGTGCAATTATTGGCTATATAGACGAGGATGATATTTCCTACAATATAAGTGATAACTATTATCTTGACGTTTCCTGCGATAAAGTTATCGGAGATTCTTTGGGAGATATCAGCAATCCGGATTCATTAGCAACGAAAAAGTCAGAGGCTCAGTTTGCTTCGGGCGAGGTTGCTTATCTCCTTAACCACAAGGTGACAGACGGAAGTCAGGTGTGGTATCAGAACATTGACAACGGAAAAACTCCCGATGATTACCCCGTGTTTGAGGGCGGTACGGTTTACTTCGGTTATGCCTGTGACAGCGAAAGTGAAATATACAGCAACTATGAGTTAAGTGATGATCCTTCAGGTCACAAGTTCAACGATAACGGCTTCTGCACAAAATGCGGACAGTATCAGCCTGCAGCGCTTAACAGCAACGGTGTTTACGAAATCGGCAACGCAGGCCAGCTTTTCTGGTTTGCATCTCTTGTAAACAACGACAGCACTCACGCCGATTTTGATAAACAGAATACAGGCGCAAACGCTGTTCTTGTTAAAGATATTAATCTTGAAAGCCGTGAATGGTCGCCGATAATGAATTTCAGCGGTACATTTGACGGAAATAACTATACAATTTCTAATCTGAAAATTACGGACACTTCAACATATTCCGGATTATTCGGAAAAACATCGGGAACAATAAAGGACTTTACCCTTAAGGGCGACATAACCCTTTCCTCCGACGGAGATGAAATCGGCGGCGTTGTGGGATGTGCCGGCGGTGCAACCGTTTCAGATGTAGTTTCATATGTCAATATTTCAAATACAGACGGAGTGATTCACCATATCGGCGGTGTTGTCGGCTATATTGAAAACAATGAAACATTTGTTGATAAATGCGTTTATTACGGCACTGTTGATATTAAAAATTCAACTGACTGTATCGGCGGTATCGCAGGCTACACATACGGCGGTGCAAGAATCAGCAACTGCGCAAATCACGGTACTGTAACAACATCCGAAGAAGGAGCATACACAGGCGGTATTTTGGGATATGTAAACAATCCCGATGTAACCCTTAAGGACTGCTACAACTACGCTACAGTAAGCAACGGCGACAGTACAACTTACTGCGGAGCAATTATCGGCTGGGCGAGAGATTACACTTTGGCAAATATTGACAACAACTATTATCTTGACACCTCATCAACCCTTGCTTTCGGCAGCGGCGGCAAATCAGGAGTAACAGCAACATCTAAAAATGCTGAACAGTTTAAGTCGGGCGAGGTTGCATACTTACTTAATCATAGTGTAATAGACGATACACAGGTATGGTATCAGAATATCGACAACGGCGAAACTCCCGATGATTATCCCGTTTTTGAAGGCGGTACGGTTTATTACCTTGAATATAAGGACGGCTATTCCAATACATATTCCGAGAAGCCTGAGCCCGATGAATTTGACAAGGACGACGACGGAAACTTCATCATCAGAACATACGACGACCTTGTAAAGCTTTCAAATCTTGTGAGAAGCGATTATGCAAAATACGGCTCGGCTGATTATATCCTTGAAAATAATATAAAAGCACCCGATGATTCCGAATGGACTCAGGGAATCGGCTCTGTGTCAGACAGTAAGCCCTTCAACGGCACATTTGACGGCAACGGCTACTGCATTATCGGTCTTAATGTAAATTCCTCAGAGTACGGCGGATTGTTCGAGATAATCGGCGAAAACGGAGTCGTAAAGGACTTATTCGTTTTCGATTGTGATTTCTCATCTTCTTCCAAAACAGCAGGCGGAATTGCGGCTGTAAACAAAGGCACAATTGACCACTGCACAAGCGGTGTGAACATCACTTCCGGTTATATACATAAAAACGGAAATGAATATTATGCACCTGAATTGAATTCAAAAATTAACGGCGAGATAAGCGGCGGTGTCGTTGGCGAAAACAGCGGCTCGCTTACAGGCTGTCGAAGCTCCGCTGTTGTGTCAGGTACAATATGCGGCGGTATTGCCGGCGTAAATACAGGAAAAATTTACGGCTGTGCAAATAACGGTAAAGTCGGAACTTCAACAAGCTCGGTTTCGGGCGGACTTGTCGGAAACAACGGCGGTACAATCGAAAGCTCTTACAATTCGGCAACGGTGGAAAGTGCTGATAAGAAAGGCAAAGGCTCGGTAGCAGGTATAAACGGATATGACGGATTGATTCCCACAGTTAAAAACGTATATTATATTTTCGAAGAGGGACTTAGCGCAATCGGTACAGATTCAACACAATCCCTTGATAATACAAATATCGGTAAATCAGACATCGAATATCTGCAAAGCTCAGAATTTGCTGATGCTCTCAATGAAGTAACTGATGATTCAGTAAACTGGATGCATAATCCGCCACTCAATAAAGGCTATCCGATTATTGAGGGGAACTTCTTTATAAACACCGTTAAATCTGCCGGCAACAACATCACCGTACAGGGAAGAATGCATAAGGATTTGAATATAAGCTATGATGTTTGCAGTGAGAACGATGAAGAATACAAGCTTTTATCTTCATCAGCAGGCGAAAATAAAATACTGAAAACATATTCTGTAAGCCTTACCGACAACGACGGCAACTATATCCCTGCCGAGCTGTGGTGCTCAGATTCCTGTAAAATTTCAGTGCCCGTTGACAGCGAGAATATACAGCTTGCAGGAATAAGCGACGAAGGCAATATCGTTTATTATGAGCCTGACTCTGTTGAAAACGGAACGGCATTGTTTACGGTTTCACACCCGATGTCGTTTGCTATTGTCGAAACAGCAGCAGAAAATCCGTCATCTGTCAACAATAATAACGGCACACCGATTCAGACAGGCTCGGAAATGTGCGGAGCAATACTGCTTGCAGCATTGCTTTCACTTACAGTAATCTTGATTGCAAAAAGAAGGAACAAAATTGGATAAAACAAAAGAAAAATCAAATAAAAAGCTTTTAATTATCATAATCGCAATACTTGTCATTGCGGCTCTGGCTGTCGGCGGAGTGGTTGTGTATAACAGCTTCTTCGCCGAGAAGCCGACACCCTCAAACGGTGTTGTCGGAAAAATCTCCGACGGCTGGGATACAGGCATAGAGGACGAAACCGCTCCGCAGAGTCAGGAGATTCAGATTCCCGGCTACAGCACTGCCGAAATGAAAGAAGGGGATGAAAGCCTGATTCTGAGCATAGGCAATCCCAAGGCGAATAAATGCGGATTTTATGCCACACTCAAGCTTGAGGACGGAACAGTGCTTTATGAATCCGAGCTGATTAAACCGGGCTACGGACTGACAGAGGTTCCGCTTTCTCAGACGCTTAAATCAGGAGAATACACCGCAATGGTGGTGTATAAATGCGTTACTCTTGACGAGGAAGAAACTCCTCTGAATTCCGCAGAATCGGAATTCAAATTAATTGTTAAGTGATTAAGGATTGTCGCACAATACGGCTTTCTTATCAATAAAATTTTATTTATGAAAGGATGTTTTCTATGAAAAC
>CACXFS010000045.1 GCA_902766885.1 uncultured Ruminococcus sp.
GTGGGGGGAGTCGAACCCCCGTCCGAAAACTGCTTGCCAAGACTTTCTCCGAGCGCAGTCGCTGTTTTAAATCTCCCTCACCGCATCGCCCAACGACAGGCTATACGGCTTGGCAGCTCCTAAGCTGTGACAGAGTGCGGAGCAATACTCTGTTCACATTTACCACTAATCGACGCCCCATGCACAGCCGTGGTACTCTGTGCAGGAACGAGCAGCATTAAGCTGCTAATTTAACTGTAGTTTTGTCAGTTATTTTTAAGTTGCGGATTTTATAGCGGTCCCGCACCGCTGCTCGCTTATCAAGGTTTACAATCCCCGTCGAAACCTTTACACCCCCATATACAAATATCATCTTTCTTTTATGAATTTAACAACTTTTACGTTACCGTCCATTGATATTCCGCCGACTCTGAAACCGCATTTCTCGGTATAAAATCTTATATTTTCTTCTTTGTCTGCAGGTGTTATCAAAACAAATTTCTTCCAATCCGGATAAACAGATAGGATATGTCTGAACGCCTGTGTGCCAATGCCCTTTCCCTGATATTGGGGAACAACGCAAAGGCAACCTATATAGTATATTCCGTCACCTTTTTCTTCAACCGAAATCACTCCGACAGGAATATTATCACTAATAACAATCTCCTTGGGAAAACTTTCAATTGAATTTTCCATTTGCTCAACAGTTCTTCCGTATGCAGGACATTCACCGTACCTGACATAATCATCATAGAAAGCAGAATTATAAATATCAATCAGAAGTTCGGCATCGGATTTTTCAGCTTTTCTGTAATGCAAGTTTATCATAATTACTCCCGAAAATCAACTTCTGGACTGCTCTTTTATTGCACGTTCTATGTCACGCTTTGCACTGCGCTTAGCCATATCCTCACGTTTATCGTAGAGTTTCTTACCCTTGCACAAGCCGACCTGAAGCTTGACTCTGCTGTCCTTGAAATAAAGGCTTATCGGTATCAGCGAATAACCCGTCTGCTTTACAGTTCCGTAAAGCTTGTTGATTTCTTTCTTGTGCATAAGAAGTCTGCGAACACGCATAGGGTCACGGTTAAAAATATTGCCGTGCTCATAGGGAGAAATGTGCATACCGTTGACGAAAATTTCGCCGTCAACAATTGAGCACCAGCTGTCTTTGAGGTTTACTCTGCCGTTTCTGATAGATTTTACCTCTGTGCCGAACAGCTCGATTCCTGCTTCGTAAGACTCCTCGATAAAATAATCGTGATGAGCCTTTTTGTTCTGTGCAATCGTCTTGAGTGAGCTCATTATATCTCATTCCTGCCTTCCAACGCCTTTGCAAGTGTGTATTCGTCTGCGTATTCAAGGTCGCCGCCAACGGGGATTCCGTAGGCAAGTCGAGTCACCTTGACGCCCATTGGCTTTAAGAGCTTTGAAATATACAGTGCAGTTGCATCCCCCTCAACAGTCGGGTTTGTCGCCATTATGACCTCCTTGACAGTGTCATCGGAGAGTCTTGCCACAAGCTGTTTTATCGTTAGGTTGTCGGGACCTACTCCGTTCAGCGGAGAAATTGAGCCGTGCAGAACGTGATAAACGCCCTTGAATTCATGGGTATTTTCAACTGCAGTTGCATCTCTCGGCGTTTCAACAACGCAGATTACCGAATTATCCCTCAAAGGACTTGCGCAAACGGGACAAAGCTCCTTGTCGGTTAGGTTACAGCATTTGCTGCAATAATGTATCTTTGTGTGGGCGTCAAGCACTGCGCCTGCAAGCTCCTCTGCTTGTGTTTTTGACAGATTGAGCACATAATATGCAAGGCGCTGTGCAGTTTTATGTCCGATTCCGGGCATTTTTTCGAATTGCTCCACAAGATTTTCCAGCGGAGCTACATTATACTGAGCCATAATTAAAACATTCCGGGAATGTTAAGTCCGCCCGAAATTGACTCCATTTTGTCCTCTTTTTCCTTTTGAGCTGCTCTTAATGCTTCGTTAGCGGCTGCAATTACGAGGTCGGAAAGCATTTCTACGTCCTCGGGGTCAACAACTTCGGGTGAAATCTCTACCTTTGTAAGCTCCATTTTGCCTGTAACGGTTACTTTAACAGCACCGCCGCCTGCTGTAGCATCATATTCTTTTGCTTCAAGCTCTGCTGCAGCTGTTTCCATATCATCCTGAAGCTTCTGTGCCTGACGTGCAAGCTGCTGAATGTTATTTGCTCCGCCGTTGTTGTATCCTTTTGGTAATCTTGCTTTCATAATATTAATTTCCTTTCAGTTTTATTCCTCTGTTATTTTAATTCCTGTACCCTCAAGTCCGTTTTTCAGAACATCAAGAGGGTCGGTTTCTTTCTTTTTTTCTTCTGCACGTTTATATGGTCCGAGTTTATAAACTCTTCCTGTTGTTTCAAGTATAATCTTCCTGATTTCCTCACGTCTTGTGCCGTTTTTGAGAAGCTCAAACGCCATTTCGTTGCTCGTATCAATCAACAGATAGTTTCCGCTTACATATGCAGCTGAGCCTGAAAAAGCTGCCGCAATCGCCCTTGAAATAGGTTTCATATTGCTGACAACGTCCACCCACTCCGGAAACGGCTTAGCGTTTTTGTAGATTTCATCAAGGTTAGCAGGGGTCTTTGCTGGCTTTGAAACAGGAGCAGGTGCGGGCTTTGCAACAGGTGCTTTTGGTTTCTCGTGTTCCTGAATAAACTCAGTTTCTGCAATATTCTGCTTTGGAGCTGATTCGTGTTCGGACTCAATAACAGGCATTGTATCAGCGAGTTCAACTTTTATTTCCTGCGCAGGTGCTGATTCAGATTCAGACATACGTGGATTTTCTTCAACACTTTCCGAAACAGGAGCGTAATTTACTGTTATTCCTTTTTTGATAGCCTTTTCAAGTGCGCAAATTCGCTGAGTCAATGCCTCGGTTGTGCCGTCAAGCTCGGAAGACGCCAGCTTTACCATAGCCATTTCAAGCTCTGTTCTGTCGCCCGTTCCCTTGCCCATTCGCTGGTAAGCACGTGACAAAACGTCCATATAGTAGACTATATCGGCAAGTGAGAGGTAATAAGACTGAGTTTGCGATTCTTCAAATTCGTCCTCGGACATCACAAGAATATCCTTTGGATTTCTGACGGATTTAATCAGCATAAGCGCTCTGAAATGTGCGATAAGCTCGTCGCAAAGCCGAGCCATATCCTTTGACTCGCCGTAAAGACGGTCAATGATTTCAAGCGATTTTGCAGTATTTTTATTTATAACGCAGGCTGCAAGCTCATAAAGATAGTTTTTTCTTGCAAGACCGGCAGCATTTCTGACAACTTCCTCGTCAATATCCGAGCTGATTGCAATACACCTGTCGAGCAGCGATAAGCCGTCACGCAATGCACCGTCGGCAACAGACGCAATAAGCATTGCGGCAGAATCCGAAAGCTTAACGTCCTCCTGCTGTGCAACAAAAAGGAGTCTGTCTGCAATTGCACGGGGCGGTATGCGGTGAAATTCAAACTTCTGACAGCGTGAAAGAATCGTCTGCGGAAGCTTATGCACCTCGGTTGTGGCGAGTATGAAAATAACATGTTCGGGCGGTTCTTCAAGAGTTTTGAGCAGTGCATTGAACGCCTGAGTGGTGAGCATATGCACCTCGTCGATGATATAAACCCTGTATTTGCACTTTGCAGGCTTGAACTGCACCTCATCGATAATCTGACGGATATCGTCAATATTACGGTTGGAAGCTGCGTCCATTTCAACAACGTCAAGTATACTACCGTCGTCGATTCCACGGCAGATTTCACATTCTCCGCAGGGATTTCCGTTGTGGATATCAAGGCAGTTTACAGCTTTGGCAAGAATTTTTGCACAGGTAGTTTTGCCCGTACCCCTTGAACCTGTGAAAAGGTAGGCGTGGTTAAGCCGACCTGCAACTACCTCGTTTTTCAGAGTAGTGGTGATATGCTCCTGTCCGGAAACATCATCAAACGACTGAGGTCGCCATTTGCGATACAAAACCCTATACAAAAAATCACCTCCGCATCAACAAAAAATGCAAGCCGTCAGCCGAAATAACGGCAATCGTACAAATAAGTAAGCGGCAGACTTACTGCATCGCATCAGAAATACTGCTTAATGCTGCTCGGTTCCCCGCCTGACATGGTTCACAGACCCCAATCGCACAGGGCCTGCCGCTCACTTAATTGCACGCAATGACTTCTTGCAATTCTTGATTATTATAGCACACGTTGATAAGAAAATCAAGGGTTTAATTGAATATGTTAATTTTTAATTGATAGCTAAACTATAATTTGTCGAGTGCCTCGACGGGCAAAACAAGTGGAAAAGTCGGATTGTTTAGATAAAACGGTTGCCCGAATTATAGATTAATATATAGGTAACGTTTCGGGACGTCAGGGAAATTCCCCTATTAGGGGAAATGTCGCA
>CACXFS010000046.1 GCA_902766885.1 uncultured Ruminococcus sp.
TAAGAAATAACGGCACAGGGGAATCAATCTCTGTGCCGTTTAATTTATGTTTATATAGCATACGTAGTGCTTTCATAGCCCCTGCTCCGCCGCCATATTCTCGTGCAAGTCGGTTATAGCGTCACCCTTGACCTGAAGAGCAGCGGCAGTAAACGGTGTTCCCGACGCACCCTGCGGATAAATTCCCGTTGTGTGGTCAACAAAGTAGTCCTCAAATCCCGATTCCTTGATTTCCTTTTCACTGAGCCCTCTTGTAAGCTGATATACAATTGCGCCGATCATCTCAAGATGCCCCAGCTCCTCGGTACCTATATCGGTCAGTGTACCTTTAAGCTCCGGCAAGGGCATAGTAAATCTCTGACTTAAATATCTCAGCGAGGCTCCCAATTCTCCGTCAGGGCCTCCGTACTGAGTTATAATTATTTTAGCAAGCTTTGGGTTTGTTTGCTTGATATTTACGGGGTATTGCAGTTTCTTTTCATATACAAACATCAGCAGTCCTCCTCATTTTCCCACGGCCAAGGTCCCATTATCCAGTGCCAGTGATTTGAGCTTGTCATACTTTTTGTCAGCGGACCGAACTTTTCTTCGTATTCAGCAACCAGCGGCTGTGCCAAAGCTTTGTACTCCTTCATCTTTTCAAGCGTTTTCCTGTCGTATGGATGGGTGTCAAGAAAAAGCTGAAGGTCAAATGCCGCAAACTGGTAGGTTGATATTTTTTTGAGCAGTATTTCTCGTTCAGTCATTGTGAGCACCACACTTGCTTCCGTAGAACGGTTTGTTCAACGTAGGATACATAGTTCCCGACGCAAACCCCTGCATCGGTGAGTAGGTAGGTGCATTGTCAGGCTGAAACTGAACGTATGCCATTGCTTCAGAAGTTTTTTCGGGAAATCTTGAAAGTCCGTACTGTTCTTTTATGATTTCGGTCAATTCCATTTCCATTCTCCTTCTTTGTAATTTACGAGTGTAATACCGATAATCTCAAATCGGTATTATCTCGTTACATAATATGCAGTACGGAGTTTCTTGCTATTTAATTTCAAATTCGGGCAGGTACCATTTCAGCGCCTGCTCGGCACTTGCACCGTTTTGACAAAGATAATTTATTCCGTTAATGCTCACTCCGATACATTCAGCGTTTTCGTCATATTCTTTTGAAAAGCAATCCCATGGGGAGGCAACCGACGTTATGTACTCGCAATCCTCGCTGTCAAGTGTATAACCGCAGGAAAGCTGAGAATAGGGGATAAAGACTTTTTTGTTTTTTACCGTCAGAGTTTTCTTGTCTATTGATTTTACAATGTTCTCAACTTTTAAATAATATTCTTTTTCGGAATTATCAAGCTCATCTTTCGATACATAAACCGTCTTGTCCTCCAAATCAAAATATTCGGGGTTTACCAAATAGTCGGTATTTATAAGAATCGCAATTGCCTTTATTGCGTCACTGCTGAAATTTTCATTGCAAAGTGCAGATGTCAGTCCGACGAGTATTTCATTTGTATCATCACTGCTTTTTGTGTTAGTTTTTGTTGTGCCTGTACTGCTTGTCAGCGTATTTTCACTTTTGCTGCCGTTTGTTGAGCATTTAACCGCCGTAAAAGGCAGCAGTGCCATTAAGACGAGCAGAAGCGCACAGGCAAGAATTTTCTTTCCTATACTGAACACCTCTTTATTTCGCACAGAAAAAATAATTTACGAATACGTAAATTGTGTTTTATTTTTCTTGACATAATGATATATTTGTCTTAAAATAATATATGTTCACAATAAAATTAAAATAACCTTAGTATATAGAAACGGAGCAGTTTTATGAAGGTAAAATATTCGGTTATACCCTTTATTCTCGCAGTAATTGCAACTGTCGGACTCAAGCTTATGAGCGTTTTCGGTCTTGACGGCAGCGGAATGTTCCTCGGAATGAACAAAATGGGAATTACATATGCAGTTATCGGTGTTACTCTTGCACTTTTTCTTGTGTGTGTAATTATCAATATTTTTGACAGAAAGACAGCGCCTGTTTATCCTGTGAAAAAGAATTACATCGCAGGTGTTTTTGCGGTTCTTGCAGGCATTTCGGTTGCAGGTTCGGCAATAACAACGCTTTTGAATACCACAAATGATTCGGAATACTACCTTATGACTGTAGTCTGTGCAGCATTTTCGATTCCTGCTGCTATTGCACTTATCCTTATGTCGAAGGTGCATTTTACAGGCAAATCAACAGTGTCGGGTGTTTCAATGCTCTTTATTTTCCCTGCGTTGTGGGGATGTGCAGAGCTCGTTTCCGAGTTTCTTGTTGCAACCAAGGTCTCGATTTCGGCAAGCGATATGACACCGCTTTTCTGCTATATTTTTATTACACTTTACTATTTCTCACATTCAATGATTGTTTCAAGAATAAAGGGCAGAAATCCTGTTAAAGCCTGCTTTATCTACGGACTTCCCGCTGTTGCAATCTCGCTTTCATACGGTCTTTATGTCATCTTTACCGCTATGATTGAGGGCACTCTTGCAACGCAGGTTCTCTTTGGCGCAGAGCTGATTATCTTCTCAATTTATGCGCTCTCGTTCATTGTTGAGATGACTTTCAATTCCTATACAAAGGACGAAATTGAAATCATCGACGGTATGCCTGATGATGAAGATACCTACGAGAACAGCTACGTTAATTCGGGCGGCTACGATGACCTTGTCTTTGCGGAAAAGAAAACTTCAGAATCCAATCAGAAGACCGAGAATAAGGTTGAGAAGGAAACGCCTTCGATTGCTGGTCTTGACGATTTTGTAATCGGTTACGGAGCAGAAGAAGCCAAAGAACCTATTCCGTATCTCACCAAAAAGGAAATGAAAAAGGCAACATCTTCAAGGCTCGTATTCTACAATGACGATTCCGAAAAAAAGCCAGAGTCAGTTTCTGAAACAGAAGAGCCTGTATCAGAGCGTACAGATGCTGATGTAACCGAATTTCCTGTTGAGGCAGAAAAAACCGAACCAAAGGCAGAAAAGCCTGTTGAGGTTAATAAGCCCGAGCCTGCTGAAAAGTCTGCTCCCAAGGAAGAATCTGAAAAAAAGTTAAGTGACATTGATTTGCTTTTACAGGAGCTTGACAGCAAAAAATAATTGTTGACATTATTATTTTTAGGTGTTATATTATAAATTAATAAATTAAATTGATGATAAGGACACGGTTTGTAAATCACCATTTTCAGAGAGCGGATTGTATGCTGAAAAATCCGTATTTGGTCTTACATTCTACCGCCTTTGAGACTGCACAGGAAATGGTGCGGCGTATAACTGCGTTAAAGTTTTTGAGGGCAATTTATTGCCGAATACGGGTGGAACCACGAGTAACTTCGTCCCAATATTCCTTTATGGAATATTGGGATTTTTTTATTTAAAATCATATAATATTTAATGGATAAGGAGAATAACAATGATTAATGTTGAATTAAAAGGTGGAGTAGTCAAGGAATTTGACAGCAATATTACTCCTGCTGCAATTGCAAAATCAATCGGCGCAGGACTTTATAAATCAGTCTGCTGCGCAAAAGTTGACGGAGAGGTTGTAGACTTGCGCACCGAGCTTACAAGCGACTGCAAGCTTGAGCTTCTCACATTTGACGACCCCGAGGGCAAAAAGGCTTTCTGGCACACAGCTTCCCACGTGCTTGCACAGGCTGTTAAAAGACTTTATCCGAATGCAAAGTGCGCAATCGGACCTGCAATTGACAACGGATTTTACTACGACTTTGACGTTGAAAACCCGTTTTCTGCCGATGACCTTGAAAAAATCAAGGCTGAAATGAAGAAGATTGTTAAGTCGGGTGTTGAGCTTGAACGCTTTGAGCTTTCTCCCGAAGATGCCGTTGCTAAGCTTGAGGAAATGAACGAGCCCTACAAGGTAGAGCTTGCAAAGGAGCACTCCGACAAAGGTGAAAACATCACATTCTATAAGCAGGACGATTTCACAGACCTCTGCGCAGGTCCTCACCTTATGAATGTTTCCGTAATAAAAGCTATTGAGCTTACAAACTGCACGGGCGCTTATTGGAGAGGTGACGCCAACAATGCACAGCTATGCCGAGTTTACGGCGTTGCATTCCCGAAAGCGTCAATGCTTGAGGAACACCTCAAAATGCTTGCAGAGGCAAAGAGCCGTGACCACAACAAACTCGGACGTGAGCTTGAACTCTTTACAACTTCCGAAGTAATCGGACAGGGACTTCCTATTCTTCTTCCGAAGGGTGCAAGAATCCTTCAGCTTTTACAGCGTTTTGTTGAGGACGAGGAGCAGAAGAGGGGCTGGCAGCTCACAAAAACACCGTATATGGCAAAGAGTGACCTTTACAAAATCAGCGGTCACTGGGATCACTATCAGGACGGTATGTTCATTCTCGGCGACCCTGAAAAGGACGACGAGGTTTACGCACTTCGTCCGATGACCTGTCCGTTCCAGTATCAGGCTTATCTTAATCGTCAGCGTTCCTATCGTGACCTTCCGCTCCGCTACAACGAAACCTCAACGCTTTTCCGTAACGAGGCAAGCGGCGAGATGCACGGACTTATAAGAGTGCGCCAGTTCACACTTTCAGAAGGACACCTTATGTGTACTCCCGAACAGCTTGAAGGTGAATTCAAGAGCTGCCTTGAGCTTGCAATCTATATGCTTAAGACTCTCGGACTTTATGATGACGTTTCATACCGTTTCTCAAAGTGGGACCCCAACGATACAGAAAAGTACATCGGCACAGCCGAGCAGTGGGATGAAGCACAGAATATGATGCAGAAGATTCTCGACCACCTTGAAATCCCGTATGTTGAGGGAATCGGTGAAGCCGCTTTCTACGGTCCTAAGCTCGACATTCAGATTAAGAATGTTTACGGCAAGGAAGATACACTCATCACAATTCAGATTGATCAGATGCTCGCCGAAAAATTCGGTATGGAGTACGTTGACAAGGACGGTACAAAGAAGATTCCCTGTATTATCCACAGAAGTTCACTCGGCTGTTACGAAAGAACACTTGCGCTTCTCATTGAAAAGTATGCAGGTGCGTTCCCGATGTGGCTTGCACCCGTTCAGGTTAAGCTGCTCCCCGTTGCCGACAGACACCTTGACTACGTTTATGAAATTAAAAAGGCTCTTGAAGAAAAGGGTATGCGTGTTGAGGTTGACGGAAGAAGCGAGAAAATCGGATACAAAATCCGTGAGGCACAGCTTGAAAAGGTTCCTTATATGTTCATAATCGGAGATAAGGACATTGAAGCACAGACTGTTTCTGTTCGTCACAGAAAAGAGGGCGACCTCGGCGCAATGAAGCTTGAACAGTTTATCGAAAAAGCTGTTGAAGAAATTGAAACAAAGGCAATAAAGTAATTTAATTCGGAATGCGTAATTCGGAATTAAATGTAAAAAACAAATGACGTAAAGTGGTATCTTGCGTAAGAATCAGAAAAATCTATGACTTCCGAGATACCGAGTTTTGAAAATCTCCGACTTATATAACGGACTAAAAAGCAGGTGAAATATGTCCTACGGACTTACACCGTATGATAAGAAACGCTACCGTGATTCCAAACGGCGCAGACGTCAGGCGGCAAAAGCTTCAAAAACAGGCAGAATACTTCCGTTTTCCACAGCAAGACGGCGGCTCGTTATTGCAATAGCAGTCGTAGTCATTGTTATCGGAGCATCTGTCGGCGGTTACTTTGTCTACAATGCTTTTGCCGATAAGACTGAAACAAAATCGGCACAACAGCTCGAACAGGAGCAAAGTGAGGAACTTTTGCGTGTGGTGAACAGCACTAATCCTCTGTCTGCCGACTACGTTCCAAAGCTTAAAAGCTGTGGTGATTTCAAAGTTAATTCTCTTGCGGAAAATAAACTTGAAAATTTCTGTAATAAAGCAAAGGAGTCGGGCATTGAAATAAACCTTGTTTCTGCTTATGTTTCCTTTGACGAGCAGGAAAATCTGTATAGTGAAAAGCTCTCGGAGTTTCTTGCAAATCCCGACTATACTGAAGTAAGAGCTCAGGCGGCTGCACAAAAGCTTGTACCAAGAGGCGGCTGCAGCGAGGCGCAGACAGGACTTCTTATAGGTTTTGATATGACGGATGAAAAGACCGTAGCGTTTATCGAGCGTGAATGTATCAACTTCGGTTTTGTTCAGCGATATCCCAAAGACAAAGAGGACGTTACAAAGATGAGTGAGAACAAAAGGCTCTACCGATACGTCGGAATTGAGAATGCCAAGAAGATGCGTTCCTTTAATATGAGCCTTGAAGAATACTCGGAATATGTTTCCTTGCAAAAAAATCAGGAATAAATTAAAAAAACACTTGCAATTTGTAAAGTTATGTAGTATAATAACTCTGTTAATTGTGCAAAGACAGGTAGGTGAAAATAATGAAAGAGAATATCCATCCTAAGTATGAGCAGACAACAATTACTTGTGCTTGCGGTAATGTTATTGA
>CACXFS010000047.1 GCA_902766885.1 uncultured Ruminococcus sp.
CGGTTATAATACAAACGTTTCCTGTATTGCCGTAGGGGACGGGTTCCTACACGTCCCGAAACCTTACCGATATATCAATTTATAATTCGGGCAACCGTTTTTTCAAAACAATCCGATTTTTCCACTCGATTTGCCTGCGGTGGCACACCGCCGTTTTGCCCATCGAGGCACTCGACAAATTATAGTTTAGCTTATTAACCGGTGAACTTTTCTGTGAAATATTAGTATAATTTCCCGCTCGGTTTTGTGCGATACTACGGCTTGAAAGCGAATGCTGACTGTGATAAAATTAAAGTGTATAATGATTTATTCAGGTGATTAGGTTTGAGAAATTTTTTTGATAAAAAAATCAACAAGGTGCTGTCGGTTGCGCTTATTTTGGTTTCAATTCTTGTTGTAATTCAGACCGCTTTTGCAAGCGGAACGCTGAAAGCAGGCGAGAACGAACAAACAGCTCTTGCATCAAACATCAACCCGAAAATTGATGAAATTGTCGCAGGCGAGGGAATTGTGCTTACAACGACAGAGCCTGTTTCAACAACAGAAAAACCGACGCAGACAACAACTGTTGCTCCGTCAACAAAGGCAACTAAGGCAACAAAACCGTCTACTGCACAAGCCACAACGCAGGCGGCAACAATACCATTTGCAACGGCGATTCCTCCGCAGACTCCTGCTGATTATAATGCGCAGTGGAACGCAGGCTATCTTGTCGCAATCGACAACCCCGACACAACGTATGAGTGTGGTCAGGTTACGCTTTGCGACGCTGACAGAGATTTGCTTGAACGCCTTTGTATGGGCGAGTTCGGTTCGGGCGGATTTGTCGGTGCGGCGCTGATTGCACAGGCGGTTAAGGACGCAATGTGCTTTGACGGCTACACAAGTGTTCAGGCTGTTATCGACGACTGCCACTACACGGGCAGAACGGACATAGGCACAAACGAAACCTGTAAGCAGGCGGTCAGATATATTTTTGATGAAAACCACGACGCTGTTCAGCACAGGATTATGTATATGTATAACCCGAATCTTGTGCATAGCGCATTTCACGAAAGCCAGAATTACATTCTTACATATCAGGACGTAAGATTTTTTGACCGCTGGGGATATTAAGTCGAGTGCGGTATAAAAAGGTCGGAGCACCGTTTTGAACGATGTTCCGACCTTTGTTCTTTTATTATTCGTCAGGTTGCCCGACTCAAATTTGCGTGCCGAGGCACTTGGCTCAGCCTTTGACTGCGCCAGCCATAACACCCTTGATGATGTATTTCTGGCAAGCAAAGTAGAAGATAATAATCGGGATGATTGCAAGCACGAGCATAGCCATCATAGCCGCCATATCAATTGAGCCGTATCCCCCGCGCAGATACTGAATTGCCATCGGCAATGTCTTAACGTCGCTCAGGATAAGCGTCGGGAGCAGATAGTCGTTCCAAATCCACATTGCGTTGAGGATTGCAACGGTGATTGCCGACGGGCGGAGAATCGGGAAGTCGATAAGAAAAAATGTTTTCAGCGGTCCGCAGCCGTCAATCATAGCCGCCTCCTCAATTTCGAGCGGAACGGATTTTACGAATCCTGCAAACATAAACACCGAAAGTCCTGCACCGAAACCGAGATAGATTATAACAATACCGAACATATTGTCAAGGTGGAGCATATTTGCAACCTGTGACATCGGGTACATAACCATCTGGAACGGTACAATCATCGAGAATGCAAAGAGCAGGTACAAAAGCTTGGTGTACCATGTCTTTACTCTGGTGATAAACCATGCGCACATTGCCGTTGCAAGCACAATGAGAATTACCGAACATACGGTGATAAACAGCGATACGAAGAACGCACTGAAGAAGTCGATTTTTTCAATGCCGTTTGTATAGTTTTTCAGTCCGACAAAGCTTTCTGCATTCGGGAAAGCAAACGGCTCGTTGCTGACATAAAGCTTGCCCTTGAAACTGTTCATCACAACAAGCAGGATAGGAGCAATGAAAACAATGGAGATAATCATAAGGATTATGAATTTAACCCAGTCCTTGCCCGTCATCGGAGCACGGAGCTTTTCTTTTTTCTCCTTGATTTTGGTTTTAACCTTTTCAGCCATTAGTTTTCAACCTCCTTTCTTCTTGTTAAGAAGAGCTGTGTAAGCGCAATTGCCGCAACTATGAGGAAGAATATTACAGCCTTAGCCTGTCCTACGCCCTGCCAGCCTACACGACCGTAGAAGGTGTTGTAGATGTCAAGCGCAAGCATCTGCGTTGACTTGCCGGGTGCGCCTGCCGTAAGAGCATAGTTCTGGTCGAACAGCTTGAACGAGTTTGTAAGCGTTAAGAACAGACAGATTGTAATTGACGGCATAACCTGCGGAATTGTGATGTGGAACAGCCTCTGAGCCGCATTTGCACCGTCAATTTCCGCTGCCTCAATAAGGTCGGGCGAAATATTCTGAATGCCCGAAATGTAAATAATCATCATATATCCTATCAGCTGCCAGTTCATCAGTATGACGAGTCCCCAGAAGCCGTAAGAAGCGTCGGTTGTAATTGTGGCGTTAAAGTAATGAAGAACGCCGTTGATAATCATAAGCCAGATATAGCCCAGCACGATACCGCCGATAAGGTTCGGCATAAAGAAGATTGTTCTGAATACGTTGGTGCCTCGAAGCGCCTTTGTAAGCAGCATTGCAAACAGAAAGGCGAGAATGTTGATTGTGATAACGGACACAATCGTAAATTTCACCGTAAACCACAGCGCATTTATAAAGTCCTCGTTTGCAAAAGCTTTGAGATAGTTGTCAAAGCCTACCCATTTTGCATTTTTTACTGTTTTGAATTTGCAGAAAGAGAGATAGATTCCCATAATAAACGGAATCAGAAACGAAATGAGAAATGCGACAACGGTCGGAAGTGCAAGCACAGGAAACCATTTTTTTATTGCCTTTTGCATATTTTCCTCCATTTGTCATTTGTAAGCACCGATTAAACCGGCGCTTCATTTAAAAACCTCCTGCCCCCGAGGGAGCAGGAGGTTTGCAGTTTATTATTTGATTGATGCAATCAGAACAAGGTTAAAACTTATTCTGCAGTTGCCTCACGCTCTGTCTTCCAAGAAGACTTAGCGTCGTCAACAACCTTTGACCAGTCCTTCTGTCCCTGAACATACTCGAGGAGAGAAGCACCGAATTCGTTCTTCCAGTTTTCTGAAGGAATACCTGCGAATGTCCAAACTACAGACTCCATACCGTCTTTTTCCATCCATGAAAGAACTTCCTTAGCAAGAGGATCAGTGGGCTTTTCATCGTCGCCGAATGATGTGAACGGAGCGATGAATCCGAGGTCGTTTGTTACAGCCTTCTTGCCGTAATCGCTTGTGAAGAGCCACTCGAGGAAGTCGATTGATGCCTGCTGTGTAGCTTCGTCAACCTGACTGTTGATAGCAAAGTAGTTTTCTGTACCAACGCAGAGGCCCTGCTTGTCTTCGCCTTCAATGCCCATGTAGAGAGGTAAGAACTTGATGTTTTCTTCCTTAACAACGTTACCGTCAACGCCGCTAACCTGTGACCAAGCCCAGTTACCGTTCTGAATCATAGCGCACTTGCCTGTAGCAAACTCAGCCATTGACTCGTCAACAGTCTTGCTGCCGAGGAGTTTCTTGTCTGTGCATGAGTTGTCTGTGTAGAGGTCAAAGAGGTTCTTGTAGTTGTCCGAATATTTGAACTCAAGCTCGTTAGCGTTCAGGCATGTTGTAATCGGGCTTTCGGAGCCTGTGTTGAATTCATAGTAAAGCGGAACGTTCATAAGGTGAGTCTGCCATCTCCAGTCGTCACCTGTCTTGAGTGATGTTGAGCCGAATACACCGTCAATTCCGAGCTCGTCCTTCTTTGAAGTCATATCTTCAACAACAAGCTTGAGTGTATCAAAGCTCTTGATTTCGTCTGTTGACTTAACCTTTGCGCCGTCAGTCTTGAAGTACTTCTGCATAATCTCATCATTGTAGATGATGCCGTAGCCTTCAACTGCATAAGGAACGCCGTAAACGCCTTCGTCCTTTGTTACTGCAAGAGTCTTGTCGGAGAGAAGGTTGTAAAGCTCTGTGTCCTTAAGGTCTGCGCAGTAGTCAGCCCAGTTCTGATAACCAACAGGTCCGTTAATCTGGAAGATTGTCGGCGGATCTGACTTTGCAATTTCAGATGTGAGAGTTTTCTCGTACTCACCCGAAGCGGCTGTCTTAACCTTAACCTCGATGCCTGTTTCTTCCTTGTACTGCTTAGCAATAGCCTCGTACTTGTCAGCAATTTCGGGCTTGAAGTTTAAGAAGTAAATCGACTTAACGCCTGATGTGTCAGCCTTGCTGCTTGAGCCTGATTCAGAACCGGAACCCGACGAGCTTGAGCCGCCGCATCCTGCAAAAGCTGTAGCCATCATGCAGCCTGCCATTGTAAGGGCAAGGACTTTTTTTGACTTTTTCATTTTTAGAATCTCCTTTAAAAAATATAAGTATTAAGAAATTTTTTGCCGTAAATGCTGAAATATTGCGCAAAGCGCATATGTAATCAGCCTCCAAACTGCGGCAACCTTTCCAAGTGTTATCATAACATTAAATTCAAAAATTATCAATAGGGTTTTATATATTTTTTATAATTTTTTTTTAATCTTTATGAAAAATTGGTAATTTTATAAGGCTTAATGCGGCTTTATGTGAAAAAAAGCTGAATTTTGCAGGCTGTTATTTGTTCTTGTAAATTGAGCATTCTGTCGAAAATAAAGAGTAAAATATATGAAATATAGCTAAAACCCAATTATTAGTATCAAATTGTTAAATTTTATTACAATTAAGTATCAACACAAAAAACAGGCAAAAAGTAAAATTGCATAAATTCTACCGTTTTGCATTGTGTATAATGACGTTTTTATCTTTTTAAAGCTTTTATTATAGAATTTATATATAAAGTATGTTAAAATTTTATTTGTATGGGAAATTTTTCTAATCCATACATATTTAGAAGTTTTGAAAGGAGATCAAACACATGAAAAGAAAAGGATTACTGAAGTGCTTAAGCGCTGTTTTAGTGCTTTGCATGATACTGTCCTGCATTTCTTTCTCATTTGCAACTGCCGGTGCAGCGAGCGTTGGCGAAACAAGCATTGTTTCAGCCTCGTCAACTGCCGCTGACGACAATTTCACATGGGATAATGCATCAGTATACTTCCTTCTCACCGACCGTTTCAAGAACGGCAACACATCAAACGACCACTCATACAACAGAGGACTTGACCAGAACGGCAATGTCGTAACCGGAATCGACACAAGAGGTACATTCCACGGCGGCGACTTTGCAGGCGTAACACAGGCAATCAACGAGGGATATTTTGACGACCTCGGCGTAAACGCTATCTGGATTTCAGCTCCCTACGAGCAGATTCACGGTTACGTTGTAGGCAGCAACGAAAATCCCAGCTACGCTCACTACTCATATCACGGCTACTATGTTCTTGACTACACACAGACCGACGCTAACTTCGGTACTGCCGAGGAGTTCGGAACTCTTGTTGACACAGCTCACGAGCACGGAATCAGAGTTATTCTCGATATCGTTATGAACCACTCGGGCTACAACTCGCTCTACGATATGGACGAGTACGGCTACGGTACTGTTAAATCGGGCTGGGAGAACGATTACTTCAGCCATCAGAACATTAATAACACAACCTACCACAGCTACATCGACTACGACTCAAGCACAGCCGACTGGGCAAACTGGTGGGGTGCTGACTGGATTCGCTGCGGCGTTGCAGGCTACACAGCAGGCGGCGGCGACAACCTTACAATGTCGCTTGCAGGACTTCCCGATTTCAAGACAGAATCAACTGCAACAGTAGGAATTCCGAACATTTTAAAGACAAAGTGGACAAAGGAAGGCAGACTTTCTCAGGAAACAAACGAGCTTTCCGCATACCTGAGCAAAACAGGCAAAAAGCAGACTGTTACCAACACTATTTCATACTGGCTTTCAACATGGGTAAGAGATTACGGCGTTGACGGTTTCCGCTGCGACACCGCAAAGCACGTTGACCTTGCTTCGTGGAAAACTCTTAAAGACACCTGCGTTGACGCTCTTAAGGAATGGCGTCAGAACAATCCCTCAAAGCCGGGTGCTGACTGGGACGAGGACTTCTGGATGACAGGCGAGTGCTGGGACCACAACATCGGCTACGGCTATGACAGCTACTACACACAGGGCGGCTTTGATTCAATGATTAACTTTGAAACTCAGGGCGGCGGATTGCTTTCAAGCGACAAAATCAAAGACATTTACAACGGCTACGCATCAGCCATCAACTCAAACGACAAGTTCAACCAGCTTTCTTATATTTCATCACACGACTCCACTCTTGCAAGAGGCAACCTTATTTCAACAGGCTCTGCATTCCTGCTCCTTCCGGGCGGTATTCAGATTTTCTACGGTGATGAAACAAACCGTCCGCTTGTTTCGGGTGTTCCCAACGACGGCAACGGCGGTGCAGGTCACTCACTGCGCAGTGATATGAACTGGGATTCTGCTGACTCAGCCGTACTTGCTCACTGGCAGAAGGTCGGTACATTCAGAAACAACCACGTTTCTATCGGTGCAGGCGACAACACAGACCTTTCAACAACCTCGGGCTACGCTTTCGGCAGAACATACAGCAAGAACGGCGTAACCGACAAAGCAGCAGGCTGTATCTATGCAAGCTCCAACACAAGCGTTACAATTGACGTTTCCTCTCTCTGGGCAGACGGTCAGTACCTTGTAAACGCATATGACCAGTCATCTGCAACTGTTACAAACGGCAAGGTAACATTCAACAGCGGCGCAAACGGCACAATCCTAATTCAGGAGCCCGACGGCAGACCGCTTATGTCCGTAAAGGGCGAGGCTAAATTCTCGGGTACACAGAATGTTACGGTTTCTCTTGAGGAGTGCACCAGCGCAAAGTGCTCAATCGACGGCGGCAACAAGTTCATCGTTAAGGACGGCGACAGCTTTACAATCGGCAACACTGCTTATGACGGCGACACAATCAAGATTACTCTTGAGGGCGAAAACGAAAAGGGCAGTGCAAAATCAGAATTTACATTCGTAAAGGTAGCTCAGGGACAGTCAACTACTGATCCCACAACCACTACTCAGCCTGCTGAGAAGGCAAAAATCACAGTAAAGACATGGGACGGCTCAGCTCCCTATGCTTATGTATGGACAGGCTCAAGCACGGCTCTCAACGGCGCATGGCCCGGCAAGCAGATGACTCAGAAAGACTCTGACGGCAACTACGTTCTCGAGCTTGACACAACAGAAACCTACAATGTTGTTCTCAACAACGGCAGCGGCACACAGAGCGCAGACCTTAAGAACTTAAACGGTGCGTCAGTTCTCGAGGTTACAAATTCTTCCTATAACTCAAAAATAGTTTCAACAGGTTCATCGGGCGGCGGAAGCACAGAGCCTACCGAGGATTCGGTTGTTATCCACGTTAAGCCCTACAACAGCTCTACCGTTCCCTATATCTATGTATGGGACGACGACAAGACAGAGCACTTGGGTGCTTGGCCGGGAACAAAGCTTTCCGAAAAAGACGAGGACGGCAACTACATCGTTACAATCCCCAACACATCTTCCGTAAACGCTATTCTTAATCTCGGCAGCGGCAACGGACAGACAGGCGACATCACAGGTATCACTGGCGAGGTTCTCCTAACAGTTACAAACGAGGGCTGCACCTCATACAAGCTTGAAAAGATTGAAACTCCGTTGAGCGGAATGGCTCTCCTCAAAAAGGAAGCAAGAGAGGTAAAGATTATGACAGCCTCCGACTACACCTCCGCAAGCTGGAGCACAGTAAGCTCACTTATGACATCAGCCGACGCACTTATTGCACAGGGCGACGCTGCTGACGAAACAGCAATCACCGAAATGACTGCAAAGCTACAGAGCGCAAAGAGCGCACTTAAACTTGCACAGCCAAAGCTCACCTACGCAGTTTCGGGCAAAGATACAATCAAGGGCATCTCTGTTGCCGACGCAGACGTAACCGTTAATGTTGGCGGCAAGGACTACAAGGTTAAGTCGGACGACGTAACAGGCGAATTTGTTGCAACAGGCGTTACTGTTACATCATCTTCAACAATTAAGGTAAGCGTTTCAAGAAACGGACTTTCTGCCGACACTTATTCATATAATATGTCAAACGGCAACATTGAAAGCGGTGAAACTCCCACTTCTCCGACAGTACCCGCAACGACTGCACCCGTTACAACAGTACCCGCAACAACAGCTCCTGTTACAACAGTACCTGTAACGACAGTTCCTGTAACAACAGCTCCTGTAACAACAACTCCTGTAACAACTGCTCCTGCAACGACAGTTCCCGTTACAACAGCTCCCGTTACAACAGTACCGGCAACTACCGCTCCTGCTACAGACGAGCTCAAGGTAACGGCGTCATCAAATATTTTCCCGACTGCAACAAAGACCTTCAACAAAGACGAGGGCACAATTACGGTTTCCTACAAGCTCACCTCTGATATGGATGCTGTTGACACACAGTGGAAGCTCACATATAACAACACAAAGCTTGAATTCAGTGCATCCGACAATATGTCGGGCGGAGTACAGACAATCACACCGTCTGCAGGCAAAAACCTCGTGTTCAACAACACAGACAACTACATCAAGGGCAACTTCTCTACCTTAAATCTTGTTCCGTTTGAGAATAATGCTGATTTCGTTTCAGTAACATTCAATATTATCGGAACAGGTGAGGCTGAAATTAACCTTGACCTTGAAATTCTCAGCCTTGGATATTTTGATTCGTCCGACAATTTCTACCACGCTTCAATCGTTGATTACAGCCGTATGCAGGATATTTCAAATGTCAAGGGCTTTGAAAATGCTTCCATAAGCACATCAACAAATCTTGAAAGCAACATTATGTTTGGCGACGTAAACGGTGACGGATATGTTAAAATTGACGACGTAACACTCGTTCTCAAATATGTTGTAGGACTTGAAAACTTTAGCTCACTTCAGATAAAGGCAGCCGACGTTGACAAAGACGGCACGGTAAATGTCAAGGACGCAACACTTATTCAGAAGTACATCGCCGATATGATAAAAGAGTTTTAAAACTCAAAACAGCTGAAACACAAAACCGCTTCCATTAATTTGGGAGCGGTTTTTTATGCTAATTACTAATGGAATCAGGCCGCAAAGATCGTCTGCTTTTTATTAGGTATAAGTATTCATTCACCATACAAGAAGGTGAATGAACATAGCTGACTTCTCGGAATTCTGACTTAGATGAAGAATAACAAAATACGTTATCTCTTATCAGAATATTGCTCAAAATGCGAATGTATAAAGATAATATTATATTTCAACAAATAACACGATTTTGGTTGATTTTGTCAGAATATAATACTATAATATATGTATACATATGAGTTAACGGTAATATAAAAGCAATTATCTTTTGCTTTATATGCTCTAATAAAACTAAGTTTATAGAGGGTAAATTTATGAAAAAGAAAATCACTGCAACCATTGCGCTTATTCTTAGTTTTCTTTTGACGTCAGTAACGGTTTATGCGGCTTATCCCGAAATCGACAGAGAAAGTCCGTATTCAGGCGATGTTATTATGGCTTCAAATATAACGTCTATAGGCAGTGACGATACGCTGATAGGCAGTAATCAGCTTACCGGTTTCAGTGAGGTTGAAACCGACGAAAGTATTTCAAGCATTTCTCTGACTTCACTGACAAGCGGAGAGCAGTGGCATCCGTGCGGCAGTATGTATCTGGAGCAGATATCTGCGAAAAATAATAATTCACAAACTCTGCTAAGGTCATCAAGTGAGCAGTCGGCAGTAGGGGGTACAGAGTACAACGTCGGTGATACAAGATATATTGAATCACGGTATATGAAAAAAGACGAACCGAGTTATGATTCTACTATTACTGCAAAACTGATTGCCAAGGGCGAAAAATGCACCGTTTGGTGGGATACCGACGTTGAAGAAATTTCTTCGGAAGATGCGCTCAATCTTGCCGCAAAACTTGACGAAATTATTAAGACGATTAATCAGTATTTCGGTGACAACAGCTCTGTGGATGTTGACGGCGACGGAAGAGTGGCAGTTGTTTACTGCCCTATGTATTATGTCGGCGGATATTTCTGGGCTGCAGACCTTCTCGATGATTACAACAACAACTATATGGATATGATACATATCAACACTTGCTACTCAAACCGCAATTTTTTACACCCAAACAAATCCGTTCATACTTTTGCCCACGAATTTCAGCATCTGATAAATTACGCACAGACCAATGGACAATATGAATCATGGCTGAACGAGAGCTTTGCCCAATCTGCCGTTGCTGTAGCCGGACTTGCAGACAACCATACTATAAGCAGCGCATCAAAACTCAGCACTCAATTGAATTTCACCTGTCCGTTTATATTCGAGAAAAAATATGTGCCCGGACTGACTAATTCAAATGTTGGTGATTATTCAAGTAACGTTTACACACAATGGTATCTGTTCGGAAGATATATTGCACATCAGACCGAAGGATATGAAGGTGGAGGAAACGAAATCTTCAAAACCATATTACAGGCATTAAAGGTTAACGGTAAATACAGCTGCACAAAAGACTCGCTTATTCAGGGTTTAAAGAACATCGGCTATATGGGCACGGGAGAAAATGCAAAGGTGGCTGACTTTCAGGAGCTTATAACTAATTATAATGCGGCTTTGCTTTTGCGTGAAGATTCAGGTGTATTCAGCCTGAACGGCAACACAAGAGATGAAAAAAACCCCGACAACGATACTGTTGACGGAGTATGGCTTCATAAAGTCAATGTGTCTGAAACTCCGGTAACAAGCCTTGTTGGCGGAGGTGCCGCTTGTTGGTTCTATTCAAGCGGCACTAAAAACGGCGGCACGCCCGACATTACTCCGGGTGAAAATATAATACTTGCAGGAATTGATACCGACCCGACGGTTACGGAGCCTGCAACAACTGCTCCCGTTACTGACGAGCTTAAGGTTACAGCGTCATCAAACATTTTCCCGACTGCAACAAAGGCCTTCAACAAGGAAGAGGGTACAATCACAGTTTCCTACAAGCTCACTTCCAGTATGGACGTTGTTGATACACAGTGGAAGCTGACATATGACAACACAAAGCTTGAATACAAAGCTTCCGACAATATGTCGGGCGGAGTACAGACCATTACACCGTCAGCAGGAAATAAACTTGTATACCGGAACGTAAACAACTACATCAAGGGCAACTTCTCAACCTTAAATCTTGTCCCGTTCGAAACCAATGCAGATTTCGTTTCAGTAACATTTAATATTATCGGTACAGGCGAGGCGGAAATTTACCTTGACCTTGAGATTCTCAGTCTTGGATATGTAGATTCGTCCGATAATTTCAACCATGCTTCAATCGTTGACTACAGCCAAATGCAGGATATTTCCGGCATCAAGGGCTTTGAAAATGCTTCTATAAGCACATTAACAACTCTTGACAGCAACATCAGCATTATGTTGGGCGACGTAAACGGTGACGGATATGTAAAAATTGACGACGTAACGCTCATACTCAAATACGCCGTAAGTATGCAAAGCCTTAATGCATTGCAGATAAAGGCAGCTGATGTTGACATGGACGGCATCGTAAACGTCAGGGACGCAACGCTGATACAAAAATACATTAACGAAATAATTACAGCTTTTTAAATAACCCTCAAAACCGCTCCTCGCACGGGAGCGGTCTTTGCTTGTTATGCAGAAAGTGAATTAATAATTAAAATTTTATTAAATTTTGGATAATAATATTCCGTGAGTGAATTAATAAGCGCAATATATTTTTATTTAGCATAATTTCACGTATTGCGATTTATTATATTTTTGTATAGAATAATATTCGAAGAATTACTGATATTGATATATGTTTTTATATATTCACAAACCAACTGAAAAGGATGTTTTAAATGCAGTTATACAAAAATTTTTGCAAGGAAACACTTGATGAAAACGGCAATCTGCTCGACTTTGAGCTTGACTTTCCCGAAAATTACAACTTCGGCTACGACGTAGTTGACAAAATGGCTGAGCTTGCTCCCGACGATATTGCTGTTGTATGGACAAATCCCGACAAGGAAGAAAAAACCTTTACCTTTGCCGACATCAGCAGACTCAGCAACAAGGCGGCTAACGTTTTCAGAAACAACGGAATCAAAAAGGGCGACAAGGTGCTCGTTATCCTCAAGAGAAACTACGAATACTGGTACGTTGCCCCTGCGCTCCACAAGCTCGGTGCAATCATCATTCCTGCAACTCACCTTCTTACGCAGAGTGACATTTCCTATCGTGTTGACACCGCCAACATCACAGCGGCTGTCTGCACTCCCGACGATTCAACTGCCGATGACTTAATGGCTGTAGCGTCTCAGCCGAACACACTTGAAAAAGTTTTTGTATGCAGAAAAAAAATATTCGGAACAATCGACTTTACAACAGAAGTTGAAAATGCCGACGATACGCTCGAAAGAGTTGACACAAAGGCTGAAGAGCCTATGCTGATTTACTTCACATCGGGCACAACAGGATACCCCAAGGCTGTTGAGCACAACCACACCTACACCCTCGGTCACATTGTCACAGCTAAATACTGGCAGTGCGTAAAGGAAAACGGACTTCACCTCACCGTTGCCGAAACAGGCTGGGGCAAGGCTTCGTGGGGCAAAATCTACGGTCAGTGGCTCTGCGGATGCGGAGTTATGGTGTATGACTTTGACAAGTTTTCACCCGGCAAGCTTTTGCGCATTATTGAGCGTTACAAGGTAACTTCTTTCTGCGCACCGCCGACGGTTTACAGATATTTCATCAAGCGTGGAATGGACAAGTACGATTTGTCGGCGCTTGAACACCTCACCACAGCAGGCGAGGCACTCAACGGCGAGGTATTCGAAAAGGTCTTTGAGCAGACGGGAATCCACCTTATGGAAGGCTTCGGTCAGACCGAAAGCGTGCTTATGCTTGCAAACCTCAAGGGCTCGGTTGCAAAGCCCGGCTCAATGGGCAAGCCTACTCCGCTTTACGACGTTCATATCATTGACGACAGCGGCAAGGAGCTTGGCGCAAACGAAACAGGCGAAATCGTTGTTTATCCGCCGAAGGACAAAAAGCAGTACGGAATCTTTATGTCATACTACGGCAACGAAGATCTTTACAAAAATGTCTGGAAAGGCGGAGTTTACCACACGGGCGACACCGCTTACAAGGACGAGGACGGTTACTACTGGTATGTCGGCAGAGCAGATGACCTTATCAAGACAAGGGGTTTCCGTGTAGGACCTTTTGAGGTTGAAAACGTGATTATGCAGTACCCGAACGTGCTTGAATGTGCAGTAATCGGCGTGCCCGACAAAGACAGAGGTCAGGCTATCAAGGCTATTGTAAAGCTTGCCGACGGCACTGTTCACGATAAGCACACCGAGAGTGAAATCAAGACCTTCTGCAACAAGCGTATGGCGTCGTACAAGTGGATTCAGCACCTTGAAATCGTTGACGAATTCCCCAAAACAATCAGCGGAAAAATCAAGAGAACAACATTAAGAGAAGAAAACAAATAATAATTATAAACACAAGGTCGGTGCATCGTTCTTAGCGGTGCACCGATTTTTTAATCCATTATGGTTATCCTGCAAACTGAATTGACAATTACATCCTTATAAAAGGTTTTGTCATAAAATGTATAAAAATTTATCAAACTCCATTGACAAACAAAGGTTTCTGTTTTACTATATACATAGAATATCTATGCATATAAATTCTATGTATATTTAAAATGCTTTGAGGTAGCAGAATGGAAAATAAATTTTTAGACAGAGTATCGGATTTAATACAAAACAAAACCGCTCGGGAAAGCATAACCGCTGAGCTAGAAAGTCATATTTTGGATAAGGCAGATTACTACGAGGAAATCGGCTACAGCAAAGAGGTTGCTATGCAAAAGGCAACCGAGGAAATGGGCAATCCCGACGATACCGCCGTACCGCTCAACGCTCTGCACAAAAAAGGTGCTGTCAAAGGTATCTGGAGCATAATTACCGCAGTTTTTGCTGTTTTTACTGCACTGTTTAATCTTGAATTTGGCCGTAGTTTTATCTATTGCCAAAGTGAGTTTTTTGCAACGTCTTCTGTTTTATTTGAAGTCATATCATTTCTTATATGTGCGGCTTTTGTCCTGCTGATTTTCAAGGCTTATCGTCAGAAAAATTTGGTTTCTGCAATTGCGATTTTAGCCGCATTGATTTTCGTGTGTACTTTAGATGTTCCCGAAATATTTTATTATGAGGGTATGAACATTGGTCTGTTTCAGCCTGTGGTTTATCCGTTAGTTATGATTTTTCTCTACGGCTTTTCGGGGTATTACAACGGTATTTTTGATTCCTGCTTTATTTCTGACAATGAGGGTGCATTCTGCCGTTTTGGAGCAATTCTTATATTTTTAGTTTTCCTTATTGCAACTGTTGCTCTGCTAATTTCAATTTCCCGTCAGCGGAAAATGAAAGCCGGTCGCTGTTTGTACAAACCCGTAAGAATTATATGCTCGGTTATGGGAATTGTGCTTGCCGTAAATCTTGTTATTATGAGCGTTTCGATAGCTTTTGCGTGGTCGGGAATTGAAGATAAACGGCTTGAAAATCAGACTGCAAGAGAATATGCAATTGACCTTGTAGTGAATATGGATGTAACAAAGAGCTTAGAAACAATCACCGATAAGCTGTCAGATGAAGGTTATGAGTGTTACATTACAAGACCGAAAAAATTAGAATTCCGACGCGGATTAAACAGTGCTGTTATAGACGTGTTTTATTTTATGGACGATTACAGCGTTTCGTTTTATGATAGGTCATATAACGAGGACAGTGTGTTTTATGATGAGGACAGCGATATGTACATTTCAAAGGAAGAACAATCGCAGATTAAAAAGGGTATGTCGCTCGGCGAGTTTTTGTCTTTGGGATTTTACCGCAAGGTTGATTCTATGGAAAAGGCATACAACAGCGACGGCGAAAATATGACGTTCGATTTCAGCTTTTCGCTGAACAGCAATTCTGACGAAAGCTGGCAATGTCATTTCACATATGATAAGGATAAGGGCGAGTTCGTGTTATCAGAGTTCGGAAAAATCAATTATTAATATCTCGGAGGTGAGTTTTTGGAAAATAAATTTTTAGACAGAGTATCAAATTTGATACAAAACAAAACTGCTCGGGAAAGCATAACCGCCGAGCTTGAAAGCCACATTTTGGATAAGGCAGATTACTACGAGGAAATCGGCTACAGCAAAGAAATTGCAATGCAAAAGGCAACCGAGGAAATGGGCAATCCCGACGATACCGCCGTACCGCTCAACGCTCTGCACAAAAAAAGTGCTGTCAAAGGTATCTGGAGCATAATTACCGCAGTTTTTGTCGTTGCATTTAGTCTGCTCTGCTTTAACGTGATTCCGATTGAGCACCGTTTTTATTACGCTGACAATAATTATACTATTTATCATACGGTGACAGCGGATTTTATTTCAATGCTTGTGCTTTTTCTGTTTGTTTTTCTGCTTTACAAAGCGTACAGACATAAAAACCTGACGTCAGTGATAATGCTTATCCTCTCACTGATTGTAATGCTCACGGCAAATCTTACGAACGAAGTAAACGACGGAATACAGTTTGCAATATTTCAGCCGCTTTTCTATCCCGTCATAACGTTTATAAAGTGCGGAATTTCGGGCTATGCCGACAGCATTTTCGGTTACAGTTACATTGTTGACAGCGACAAAATTATCTACCGAATCGGTGCATTTGCAGTTTTCGTTGTTTTGCTTTTGCTTGCGCTTATAATCGTCATTGCGGTTTTCCGCCAGAGGAGATTGAAATCGGCTCGCATACTTCTGAGAATATCAAAAACAAGCTGTTCGGCTATGTGCATTATACTTTGCGTAATAACAGTCGCTATGAGCATTTCAGCGGCTTTTGCCGTAATCAATATAGAAGAAAAACGGCGTGAAATGAAAGAGGCAAGAAAAAACGCAATTGACTTCGTGATAAAAGCCGATATATCGGGCGGTCTTGATAAACTTAACGAACAGCTTTTAGAGGAAGGCTATGAGTACTGCTACTGCGAATATGAAGAGCCTTTGGGAAAATTTGACGAGACTAATATGCAGTCGGTCAATAATTACAGAGTTTTCTCTGCTATAGAATCGCAGTGTGCCTTGTGGCAAAAGGGTTTTTGCAACACTGCAATTATGACGTATGGCGATTCACTGCATTGCGTGTCGACCACATTTGAAAATACGGTAACTTTTCCTGAGGAGGATTTCTACCTTACGTATGCCGAGTGGCTGCAGTTTGATTACGTGGAGGAAGACGGCTTTACAAGACGTCCGACAATAGAAGAATTTTTCAACTGCGGATTTTACACAAAAGCGATAGCGGTCGGCAGAGGAGAAAAAACAATCAGCTTTACATTTGCCAACATCGAAAATCATCAGCATTTAACGTCATATAGCTTTCAGTGGTCAGATGCGGAAAACACATATATATTAATGTCACGTGATAGAACGGACGAATCGGTTTTGTATTGATATTGAAACAGTTAAGATATAATTTTGAGAAACGGAGTGTTTATAATGAAAATCAGCAAGGAGCTTATTAAGGGAAGCACATCAATGCTCGTAATGAGCGTTTTAAAGGGTAAGGACTTATACGGCTACAAAATCATTAAAGAACTTGAATTGCAGAGCGAAAGCATTTTTGAACTGAAAGAGGGAACTTTATATCCTATTCTTCACGCACTTGAGGAAGAAAACTTCCTCGAAAGCTACTGGGAGGAATGTGACGGCAGAAAACGCAAGTACTACCACCTCACACGCAAGGGCGAAAAACAGCTCACCGAAAAACAGCAGGAGTGGAAGGTGTTCTCAAAGTCGGTTGACAAGGTGCTTGGCTTAGCAAATTAATTCGGAATTCGGAATGCGTAATTCGGAATTAAAGGTGCGTATTGGAAGAAAATAATTGTTTTCGGGCGGTTCTGTGGTGCCGCCCGAAACGCTGTTTAAAAAAATTTTTTCGGGAATTGCATAGAAATATGCAATTTTTTTCTTTTTTTCGCCGTAAGTGGAGGTGAAAAAATGATTATATACCAAATGAAAAAACCGATTGAGTGTTACGACACCGACTGCGTGGGAGTTACGGGTGACAACATCGCCTATACTCAGTACTTCTACATCAAGGACGTGTTAGACGATTCAATCAGCTACACGCTCCACCTGCGCTTTGCAGACGGAAGCGTAAATTCAATTACGCCCGACATTGTCATTCCCGACGGCGAGGGTACGGAAATAAGGTGGATTGTCAAGAAAAACGACATCTTTAAACACGGCTACTTTGAACTTCAGATTGAGGGCAGAAACAAATCAGGTCTTGTCTTTCAGACCGAAATCGTTCGGCTTTATGCCGACGAAAGTCTGCCTGTTGAGGACAAAGAGTACGCAAATCCCAATTCCGAAACTGTAAAACTGCGTGAGGAAGCCTACGCTGCGCTTGAGGAAATAAAAAAACAGCAGGCGCAGATTGAGGATAACGTAAAAAAGATTGAGCAGACAGACCTTAATAACAAGGCTGACAAATCGACGACGCTTGCAGGCTACGGCATAACCGACGGTGAAAATATCGGCAATAAAATTACGGATAAAAAGAACATCACTGACGAGTATTCAAATTATCCGTCAATCAGCTATTTGCTTGAATATTATTATGATTACAACGAGGTTGACGATGCTCTGTCAGGCAAGCTCGACAACACCGCAGGCGCTGTAACAACCGACAATATTGCAAACAAGGCGGTAACATCTGATAAAATTGCCAACAGCGCAATTACTGCAATGAAGCTTGCGAACAGTGCAGTGTCAGGCAGTAATATTGCTCAGAATCAGATTAATACAAACCATCTGCAAAACGGAGCGGTTACGACTGAAAAGCTTGCAGACGAAGTAAAAACTTCAATAAACGGCAAGGCGGATAAGGCTGCAACTATTGCAGGATACGGTATAACAGATGCAGAAAACATCGGAAATAAAGTATCTGATAAAGAAGATATTTCAAGAGAAACAAATTCTTATCCGTCAATATCTTATTTGCGAAATTTTTACTACGAATACAGCGAAATTGATGATTTGCTATCTCAGAAATACGATAGCTCCAACGTTGAAACAGGCAGCGGAAGTTTGACGGTTTATACGCAGAGCGCAATTGACAACGGACTTATAAAGTCCTGCACATTTGAGTATCAGAAAACAGGAAAAATTGTAAATATATTTTTCAATATTGTTTTCAACGAGGGGGCAATCAGTTATCTGCAATTTTCGGGACTTCCGTTTAAATGCAGCGCAACAAGCGATCAGAACAAATACCTTATTGTAACGAATAAAAACACACAGGGAGCAGTTTATCCTCTCGGAAGCTGGCTTGTGTTGAATTTCAGCACGACAAAAACTTTTGTGCAGGATGAAACACTTAAAGGCGTAGTTACAATACAAATCAGTTAAGGAGGCTCATTAAATAATGGAAATCAAAGAAAAAATTGCGCTTGATATGCTTACAAACGACAGCGTATCAATTTTAAAACAACAGTACATAACAATTGACGGAACGGACATAAAGGTAGGCGACAACATTCGCAACGCCTTTATGAACACGCAGACCGAGCGTGAACTGCTCAGAACAAAATTACCCGAGGAATTTTACAACGCCGTAATTGCGGTGTGGGGAAATTATCCGACGATTGCAGAACCGACTGCTGAATAAAAAATCTGCCCGAAGCATTTTAAACTTCGGGCAGATTTTTGTTTTATTACGGTTATCCATTTTAGTCAGCTAAATTTTAGTCAGCTAAACTATAATTTTTTAGTCCGTTATAAAAGTCGGATATGATTTAAAACTCGGTATCTCGGGAGTCATACATTTTTCCGATTCTTAGGCAAGATACTACTTTACGTCATCTTTCCCTACGACTGTAAAGGAAATGTTTGTGCAAAATTGTAGCGAGCGACGCCCTCGTCGCTCACAAAAAACGTTACCTACATATCAATCTATAATTCGAGCAACCGTTTTTACCAAAATAACCGATTTCTCCACTCGAATTGCCCGTCGAGGCACTCGACAAATTATGGTTTAGCTCAAAAACAACCTGTTTATTATTTAGCATTTATATTGTCAACCAAATAAAAATATTTAGTTGACAAATTATAAATAAGTGTGTATTATATATGCAGAAAACAGAGTTGGAGGAATACAAATGAACAATACGAAAAAACGCTTTACTATTTATCAACTGGCAACTTGTGCATTAATGGCAGCTCTTATGTGTGTGCTCGGTCCGATGTCAATTCCGATTGGCCCGATTCCCGTTTCATTAACAAATTTCGTCATTTACCTTGCCGTATATCTTCTCGGTATGAAGGGCGCAACAGCAAGCTACCTTATTTATCTGCTAATCGGTGCCGCAGGAATGGGTGTATTTTCAGGCTATGAGGGCGGTATCGGCAAGCTGGCCGGCCCTACGGGCGGCTATCTGATCGGCTTTATACTTATGGTGCTTATCTGCGGTTTTGTTATGGAAAAGTCACATTCAAACGCCGTAATCACCATAATCGGTATGATTGTTGCTACGCTCGTTGCCTATCTGTTCGGTACGGTATGGTTTGTTCTTCAGATGCAGTGCGACGTGTGGTACGCACTTACCGTTTGCGTGTTCCCGTTCATTCCGTTCGATATTGCAAAGATTCTTATTGCAACTGCATTGGGAAAGGCACTCCGCAAGGTGCTGATTAAGTCGCACCTTCTGCCCGAGCAGAAATAAGGAGGCTTTTCAATGGATATGACAACACTCGCCGACGAGATTATCGCAGGCAGACGTATAAGCCGTCAGGACGATTTGAATATGTTTCTCACCTGCAGTTTAAAGGAGCTTTGCGAGGGTGCAGACCGTATTCGTGAGCATTTTATCGGTGACAAGGTTGACCTTTGCTCTATCATCAACGGTCGTAGCGGAAAATGCCCCGAGGACTGCAAATATTGTGCGCAGTCGGCGCATAATCATACAAAATGCGAAATATACGATTTCCTTCCCGAAGAAAAGATTGTAGACGCCTGCAAGCTCAACGAAAGCGAAGGCGTAGACCGCTTTTCAATCGTTACGGCAGGACGAGCACTCAGCGGTGAAGAATTTGAGAAGGCAATTCACGCCTATGAAACTATGCACGCAGAATGTAAGATTGATTTGTGTGCGTCAATGGGCTTTCTCAACGCAGAACAGCTTCACAGGCTCCACGAAGCAGGCGCAACGAGCTATCACCACAACATTGAAACCTCACGCCGTAATTTCCCGAACATCTGCACCACGCACACCTATGAGCAGAAGATTGAAACCTTGAAACTCGTCAAAGAGGAAGGAATGTGCGCCTGTTCGGGCGGAATTATCGGAATGGGCGAAACGTGGGAGGACAGGCTCGATATGGCAATAAGCCTTGCGGAACTCGGCATTGACTCAATCCCGATTAATGCACTTATGCCGATTGAGGGCACACCGCTTGAAAATCAGCCTCAGCTAACCGAAGATGAAATTTTAAGAACAATTGCATTCTTCCGATACATAAATCCCGAGGCAAATATCCGCCTTGCGGCAGGACGTGCACTGCTGACGAACGACGGCGAGCTCGCCTTTCAGTCGGGTGCGTCCGCTACGATTACGGGCAATATGCTGACTACGGCTGCATGTGCGACAATACGCAGTGACAAGCAAATGCTGAAAGACCTCGGACGTGACGTAACACCAGACTATCTCAAAGCCGAAGATTAAAATAGTAAATATATATAAGAAAAGCAAGGTCAGGCAGAAATCTCTGACCTTGCTTTTTATTTATTTGTGCTCATAACAGAAAAAAATAAGCACCTGCATATAGCAAGTGCTTTAGTTGTCAACATATTATAAAAAATGTCACCTCTGACGCGAGAAATTCACCTAAAAAATAAATAATGCCATAATGCCCCGATACGCGATTTGCGTGTCGAGGCACTCGGCGGCGTGACGCCGCTCACAAATTTCATTATCAACACAACTGATATATCAAAGACTCAATCAATAAAGAAGACGTCAGTTGATACTGACGTCTAGACTGGTTGCGGGAGCCGGATTTGAACCGACGACCTTCGGGTTATGAGCCCGACGAGCTACCGAACTGCTCTATCCCGCGATATTTATTTGCTCTGTTTTATACAGCTTTATTATTTTATCACTATATGCGTCTTTTGTCAAGCATTATTTTCATTTTATCTTTATTTATTGAAATTATATGCGTTCACACACGATTTATGCGCATTTCACCGCCCGATTTGCCCCTCTTGCCTTAAAAATGCTGACAAAATCCTCATTCGATAGTATAATCGCATTGTACCCGAAAGGAGGGGGCAAATTGAAGGTAGAACTCAAAATCTCAAAGGATGTAAAACAGCCCTACGCAGTCATCTATTCCGACTCGCTCACCGACGAAATCGCCTCGGCGGTTATGTACCTTGAAAACACAGGCAAAATCATCACAGGCGAGGACAACGGCAGAATCGTAATTCTTCAGCCGTCGGAAATCTATATGGTCAGGGTTGAAAACGAACGCACAGTTATCTACGGAAAGGACAAAAAATTCCTGTCGCCGAAACGCCTTTATCAGCTTGAAGAACAGCTCGGCAATGGCTTTATGAAAATTTCAAAGTCGACCGTCATTAACCTGAGCCACATAAAATGCGTTGAGCCGTCGTTCAAGGGAATGATGAGCCTTGTTATGAAAAACGGCGTGACAGACTGGATTTCACGCAAATATCTGCCCGACTTCAAAAAATATCTCGGCATTTAAGGAGGATTTTATTATGAAAAATATTATCAAATCAATCGTACTCGGCATAGGCTGGGGATTTACGGTTTTCGTTGTGTACCTTACAATCGGCGTATTCATCAGCAGTGATTTTCTTGCAGGTATTGCGCAAGATGATTTTATTAAATATGTAATCTGCTCCGCCGTAATCGGTCTCGGATTTTCCGTTCCGTCGCTGATTTACCGCAACGAGCGCATTTCAAGAGGCTTGCAGGTGATTATCCACCTCGGCACGGGCTTTGCAATATATGTTCCTGTTGCATTTTTTGCAGGCTGGATACCTACAGCTTACGGTGCAATCGCCGTTGCAATTTCACTTCTCTGCGCAGTTGTGTTTTCACTTCTGGTATGGCTCTGCTTTGCCCTCTACTACAGAAAGCAGGCTCAGGAAATCAACAGAAAAATACTTGAAAAGCAGAACAGCAAATAAACAGCACTGCAATTGTCAAATTCAGCTAAAATTAATTGTTGCTTTTTGTCTACTATATATATTGGAACTCCTATAAAATAATGTTATGATTGAGATACTATATTTTAGGAGTGAAATTAATATGAAAAAACAAAAATCAAGCACATTTCTTGCCTGCCTGCTTGTCGTGACAATGCTTATGACAATGCTCTGCATTGCACCGTACACCGCAAGTGCAGCAGACGAGGAAGAAACACCTGTATTCACCTCAGGCGACTATCAGTATTCTCTTTCAGACGACGGATCTGCCGTAATTGTAAAGTACACAGGCACTGAAACAAACCTCACCGTTCCGACAGAGCTTGACGGCAACAGGGTTACTGCAATCGGCGGTTACTCGTTTGAAAGCTGCACGTCAATTGAAAGCGTTACAATTCCCAAGGGAATCACAACTATCGGCGACAACGCTTTCAGATTCTGTGATAAACTTACGACGATTTCGTTGCCCGAAACGCTGACAACAATCAACAACGGAAGTTTTTCATTCTGCGAAAAGCTCGACAACGTTTCTGTTCCCGACAGCGTTACAAGCATAGGTAATTTTGCTTTTCAGGAATGTGCCGCTTTAAAGAACCTAAAGCTTTCAAACGGTATTGACGCAATCAATGACTTTGCGTATACCGGCTGTGAAAGCTTAACAACCATTGACATTCCTTCGAGCGTAAAAACAATCGGACAGAATTCATTTGCACACTGCAACGGATTAATAAATGTTGTAATTCCTGAAGGCGTTACACTTATAAACACCGCCGCTTTCAGCTATTGCGATAACATCACAAGCCTTTCTCTTCCGAACACACTTGAAACCGTAAATGCATTTGCTTTCTGCACCTGCCCGAAGCTTATGGAAGTAACTGTCCCCGACTCTGTTACCGAAATTACAAACAAGGCATTCGGCTACAGATGGGATAGCGACAAGTGGGATTACTTAAAGGTTGACGGCTTTGTGCTTAAGGGCTACACAGGCTCTGCGGCAGACCGCTACGCTCAGGAAAGCGGAATCAGCTTCGTAAGCATTGGCATTTCACAGCAGCCTCAGCCGACAACAGTCGCTCCCACCACAGGCGAGCCGACATCAGCTCCCGACCCGACAGAGCCGGGCGCATCAACAACTGTTTACTTCAAGAACAATGCAGGTCACACTGACGTTTACGCTTACTACTGGCCAAAGGGCGGTCACGGTCCTATAAGCTGGCCGGGCGTTGCAATGACAAAGGTAAAGGACGACATCTACGTTATTGAAGTGCCCGCAGGCAACAATATGATTATTTTCAGCAATAACGGAAGCAACAAGACAGGCGACCTTGATATTCCCGGCAACAATTACATCTACGACGGCTCAGGCTGGAGCGTTTACGCAGACGCACCCACAGAGCCGGTAACAACCGAGCCGACAGAGCCTGTAACAACCGAGCCTGTTACTACCGTTTCCGATACAACAGCTCCCTCAACCGAGCCGACTACAGCCGTAGTCACAACTCAGCCCGAGCCTGAGTACACTCTCGGTGACGTGAACAACGACGGTGAAATCACAATTACTGACGCTACACTTGTACTGAGAGCAAATGCAGGTTTTGTCACTCTGACGACTACTCAGATTAAATCAGCCGACGTTAACTTTGACGGCATTGTAAATGTCAAGGACGCAACGCTGATTCAGAAGTATATCGCAGAATTAATCACACAGTTCTGATAAACCGACGTATCGGATTCATTGAAAACACCTTACGGCACAGCCAATTTAAAAAGGCTGTGCCGGTTTTATTTTTGCAATAATAAAGTTTTATGTGTATATGTTTTAAAAATCAATTGACACGTTAATTAATACTATATATAATATAATAAAAATGAGGTGTTAATATGAAAAAAACATTAAAAAAAGTATTTTCAATCTTTCTGACAATTAATATAGTATTTATTTCTTTCTTTAGTATAATTCCACATGCAGAGGCAAGTACATCAATTACAGTATTTTTTAAGAGTCCCAGCAACTGGTCTTCTGCTTATGTTTCTTTTGAATATTGCGGAAGTAACGTAAATAAAATGACATATATCGGAAACAATGTTTTTTCTTTTACAACAAACAAATCTTTTTCATGGATTTATTTTAACAGCACAAACTCAGACTGGCTTCATACTGAAAGACTGAACTACGCTGGTCCAAATATGATGTATGATTACAATGAATCTTATTGGAAACCATATTATGGAAGCTACGGCGGTACAAAAACTGTATATGTTTATAATGGCAGCGGTAATACTATGTACGCTTATTGCTGGAACGGCAGAAAATCTGAATACAGTTGGCCTGGAAATCAGATGAAATACATTGGCAATGGATATTATTCATATACTGTTCCTGAATTATATACTAACATAATTTTTACAGATTATTATAGTCAAACATATGATTTATTAATTTACGGTAATAATGGCAAATGTTTTAATTATCAGAATGGTTACGGGTACTGGGCAACCGTAAATGAAAATAAAATTAATAACTACCAGTCAGCAAGCGCATCAGAGATTTTGGATAAGCTGAATTTTGACCCAAAGAGCGCCATAAAAGACATTAATCTAGGTTCACAAAATATTTCTGCTTTGCCGGTTAGTGTTTTTGGAAAAGAATATAATTTGTTGAATTTTAAAACTTCAACTTCAATTCCAATCGGCAGTCTGAATACAACTACAATCGTGGACCCAAATAATAAATCTATTAAAATTTTATTGGGATTCAAGGATTCGACAAACGCCGAAATAACAAGCGTTGACCAAAAGTCACAATACTGGAGTGAATCCTATCAGGAAGTAAAATCACTTTACAAAAAGCTGACCGGAAATAGTGTAGACACAACAAAGTTATGGAATGATTTTTCAAAATTAAGAGGTAAGCTAAAAAAAGTAAATGGTAATCTCGGTTTTTCGATGGATGCAAATATTGCCGGCTATTTTGAACTGGACTATTCAGCGAACACCTTAAAGATGAAAGAAGGCGGCATAATTCTTTCTGCATCTGCAGAAGCAAATTTTACATACTATTTTGTACCGTGTCTTGTTTTTGCAAATTTTAAAGCCGGATTAGGTTTTGATGGAAAAATATATATCAGCTATACCGATTCAGGTGTAATAGAACCAAATTTTGAAGCAGGTATTGACAGCAGCATTGCTCTGTCCGTCGGATTAGGTAAAAGAAACGGATTCCTTAAAACCTATATTGAGGGTGGAGTAGATGGAAAACTACGTTTTTCATATGCAACCGACAAAAGCAATCCGCTATCTATTAATTTATCTGCTAATGCTTTTATAAAAGGAGCAATAGCCGGATTTAATATTGAAGGATTCAGTACAACATTTTATTCAAAACAATTATATCCAAACTATGATAAAAGTCTGCTTAAGACTGTTTACAAAGCGGATAGCAGCATATTAAAAAATTCAACCCCGTTAAGCAGAGACTACTACTTTACGCCTGTTGAATCGCAAAATCACTTATTAAAAGATAATTATGGTGATGATTTTGAAATTGACAATTTGTATCCATACAACTCGCCGTCTGTAGCAATATTGGACAACGGTACAATTATAATGGTATGGATTGACGACACAGGCAGAAAAAGCGACATAAACAGAACCTCTGTTATGTATTCAGTATACAAAAACTACAGTTGGTCTGCTCCAAAGGAAATTCATGATATCGGCACATTTAATGATTCTCCGAATTTAATTGCAAAAGGAAATAAGGCTTATTTAGTCTGGCAAAGAGCAAACAGCATATTAGACGATACCTGTACCTTAGAAGACTTGTATACTGATATGGACTTATATTACTCTGAATTTGACGGCAGTGATTTTTCCATTCCAATATCTTTAGCCGACAGTACTAACTATACTTTTGAAATGGGAGGTTATTTGTCTGTAAATGAAAACGATAATATAATTGTATTAAGGGTTGAAAATTCTGAGAATAATATTTTTGATAATGTAGGAACAAATTCAATTTTCATGAAAGAAAGAATTGACGGTGAATGGAATCTCTCTGAAGAAATATACTCAACCAGCGATAGTATCGAATGCATTCAGGCTACAAACCAAACAATTTACTTTGTAGTAAGCGAAGAACAAAATAAACTTTATGCTTATGATAAATCAAGCAAAACAATTAGTTTATTGGAAACAAGCGATGATATTATTATGATTCAATCTGTTGATAATGATTTGTACTACTTGTTAGAAGGTGTTTTACATTGCCTTGATAAAAACGGCAACAATTCACTAATCAAAGAAAATTGCGGTGATGATTTCTGTATTATAAGCAACGGTTCCTATAAATCAATACTATGTAACAGATGTACAAAAGAATTTCAGAAAGAGCTGTTTATTTCTGATTACGAGGACGGAAACTGGTCAGAATGGATTCAATACACAGATTACAACTCTTATATCAGAAGCTATTCGCCGGTAATGGATTCAGAAGGTAATGTTATAACGGCAATCAATAAAGTAATCATAGATAAAGACAATGATGAAAACGTTTTTGGCGAAGCATCACTGGTTGTTGCAAAGTCATGTGAGTACAAAGATATTTCATTAGAGTATCTGACGTGTAATACAGATAATTACTATGCCGGTGACACGGTTGAATTAAATTTTGCCGTAAACAACTATTCATCTGAAGATTTATCATCGTTTACTGCAAATCTTTATGATGAAAATGAAATCCTGATAAGCTCAACAAACTTCACTTCAGTAATAAAAGCTTTTGACAAAAATGAATTCACCATTGACTATACTTTGCCGGAAGAATTCAAGAAAAGCCGATTAACTCTTAGAATTGAATGCGGTACAGAAAATGACTATTCAAATAACTGTCTGACTATTATTCTGGGATATACCGATCTTGTTAACAGCGATTCAAACATCGAAATAACCAGTAATACTTCAGCCGTATTAACAGGAAAAGTATGCAATAAAGGAATTGAAAAAGCTAAAAACACTGTCATAAATATATATGATGAGAACAATAACCTTTTATTCAAAAAAGATATTGGCGACATTTCTGCTAATGAAGAATACAACTATTCCATAGACATTCCTGACAGCATAATTAATTCTTCTGAGGCAAATGATACAAATATATTGTATTTGTCGGTAATTGCAGACAATGAAGAAATTAATACAGCCAACAACGAGGATAAGTTAGCATATTCATCATTGAAAAACGTTATGAGCAGAATAACCTACAATACGGGAACAGAGCAAACGTTAGAAGATGATTGTGTAAAAAACAACAGCACAATCTCATTACCTTTTGTTCAACAAAAAGGCTATTATTTTGATGGATGGACTGACAACAGCAATAATTTATATCTGAGCACATCGTTACTTTATGCAGATATATATGCAGATACCGATTTCACAGCAAAATGGATTAAAAACGGCGATGTTGATGAGAATAATAAAAGAGAAATATATGACGCTACATATATTCAGAAAATGTGCTGTGAAATGGAAGATATGGCATATAAAAAGTTTTTCCTTTCCGATGTTGATTGCAATGATAAAGTCAATATCAAGGATGTAACTCTGTATCAGCTTTATCTTGCCGATATTATAAAAGAATTTCCGGCTGACAATAAATAAAAACTCTTGTTACTACTTATTCAATTTAAATATATGTCTTTCACGAGATTTTTACATCTATTGCATTTTATTCCCATTATTGTTATAATATAATTTATAGCACATTTCAGCTCATTTGCTAAATTTTAGGGGAGGAATTACATTATGTGCAAGAAAAAACCGTTTTATATCACAACGCCTATCTACTATCCTTCGGGCAATCCGCATATCGGTCATTGCTACACAACAGTTGCCTGCGACTCTATCGCCCGCTACAGACGAATGCAGGGTTTTGACGTAATGTTTCTTACGGGAACCGACGAGCACGGTCTGAAAATTGAGCAGAAGGCTGCCGAAAAGGGCATTACTCCCAAGCAGTATGTTGACGAAATCGTGGAGGTTTTCAAAAAGCTCTGGAGCTTTATGAACATCAGCTACGACAGATATATCCGCACAACCGACGATTACCACGTTGAAACGGTGCAGAAAATTTTTAAGGAGCTTTACGACAAGGGCTACATCTACAAGGGCGAGTACAAGGGCAAATACTGCACTCCCTGCGAGAGTTTCTGGACGGAAAGCCAGCTTGTTGACGGCAAGTGTCCCGAATGCGGACGTGAGGTTGTCGAGGCTAAGGAGGAGGCTTACTTCTTCAAAATGGCTCCATTTGCCGACAGAATTGAAAAGCTCCTTACCGAAACCGACTACCTCCAGCCAAAGACTCGTGCCGTTGAGCTTGTAAACAACTTTATCAAGCCAGGACTTGAAGATTTGTGCGTTTCAAGGACAAGCTTTACCTGGGGTATTCCCGTAACGTTTGACGAAAAGCACGTCGTTTACGTTTGGATTGACGCACTTTCAAACTATATCTCGGCGCTCGGATACAAAAACGAATCTTTTGATGAATTCGATAAATACTGGCCTGCTGACGTGCATATGGTTGCAAAGGACATTATGCGCTTCCACGCAATCATCTGGCCTGCAATGCTGATGGCGCTTGATTTGCCGTTGCCTAAGCACCTTGCCGTTCACGGCTGGATTACCTTTAACGGACAGAAGATGTCGAAGTCGCTCGGCAACGTTGTTGACCCGTTCATTCTCGGCGAGCGTTACGGTGCTGACGCTATCCGCTACCACATTATGCGTGAAATGGCGCTCGGCGCAGACAGCTCGTTCTCGAACGAAATTATGATTAACCGCATTAACTCCGACCTTGCAAACGGACTGGGCAACCTCGTTTCACGCACCGTTGCAATGGTTGAAAAATACTTTGGCGGAACACTTCCGACAGAACGTGAAAGCGGAGAATTTGACGATGATTTAATCGAAACCGCAACGGCAATAAGGGCAAAGGTTGACGCCTTTATGGACGAAACTCAGCTCAACAACGCTCTTGCAGAGATTTTCAAGGTCGTTTCACGTGCTAACAAGTACATTGACGAAACTGCGCCCTGGGTTATCGCAAAGGACGAAACAAAGAAAGCAAGGCTTGCAACCGTTCTTTACAACCTGCTTGAAACAATCAGAATTGTGGCTACTCTGCTCTCTGCATTTATGCCGACGACAATGCCGAAGGCTCTTGAGCAGATTGGTGCGTGTGAGAAGTGCGCAACGTATGAAAATGCAGATAAATTCGGTGTTCTGCCCCTTGACGTAACCGTTAAGAAGGGCGAGGCTCTCTTCCCGAGAATTGACGTTGACAAGGAGATTGAGGAGCTTAACTCAATTATCAAGAACAATTCGGGAGAGGACGAGGAAACCAAAAAGCTCAGAGAAGAAATAGAGGGCATTGCGCAGATTGGAATTGACGATTTCTGCAAGGTTGACTTGCGTGTGGCTGAAATCAAGGCTTGCGAGCCGATTAAAAAGGCTAAAAAGCTGTTGAAGCTGACTGTTTTCGACGGCGTAAATGAAAGAACTGTCGCAAGCGGAATTGCAAAGTACTACAAGCCCGAGGAGCTTGTGGGCAAAAAGATTATTCTTGTTTCAAACCTTGCACCTGCAAAGCTCTGCGGCGTTGAAAGCTGCGGAATGATTCTTGCGGCAACGTGCGGCGAGGACGTAAAGGTCATCTTCGTTGACGATATGCCCGCAGGAGCAAAGATAAGCTAAGCCGATTACCTCGTCAGGTAAATTATAGAAAACAGGTCGGAGCATCGCATTAAAGCGGTGTCCGACCTTTTGTTTATTTCAAAAATCACGATTGACAAAAAACGTAAAGTTGATATAATGTATATCGTAAAGGAACGGCGGCGGCTGTTTCAGCTCCCTTGCGAAAGGGGGTGTAAAATTTATGGATTACATAGCAATAATAGTTATCTTCACTTTTTTCATAGTGATTACCATAAAAAAGAAATAACCGCCCTGTACTGCAATACAAGACGGTTAAACTAAAAATAAATCGTTTATAGCGGAACAGCTCAAACTATTCCTTTACATTGTTATTATATCATAACCACGATTTGCTGTCAATATTACTTACAGTTATTTAAACAAAACCGCTCGGAAACGCCGAACGGTTTAATTTATGTAGTTTATGCTCTTTTTAAAATGTATCTTACTGCAAAGCGTTTTACCTGTCTTTCTTTCAGCCACAGGTACGCCGCAGAGGTAAGCGCAATCGGTACAAAGCAGAACCACACGCTCATTGTGCCGAGGAATACGCTTGAAACGCACGCAAGCGCAACGCCTGAATGAAAACCGAGGAGCGTCATCCAGTAAAACCTTGCCTGCTCGCCCTGCTTTTTGTCCTTGTCAATTATATATCTTGTCAGCGACATTACGGCAATACGCAGGTTGTTCGTTGAGAAAATCGTTGCGCTGACGTAGCCTGCCGCCGTTCTGTAGGCGTTCCACTGAACAGGCATTACAAAAAGTATCGGCAGAACTGCGATATAATCATTTGCAATATTCGGAAACAAGCCGATAATCACTACCGCACAGCTCGTCATAATAAGGCTTATGAGTCTTAAATCGTGCTTAATAAACTTCTCTGCAATTACGCAGAACACGTTGCCCGAGATGTATGTTGCCAGCGCAAGCAACAGAAAACCCAGTCCCGAAAAATCCGCGCTGAAAATCTTGCAGACAATGTGAATTAAATTTGCCGTCTGTGCGTTTCCGAAAACGTCGCAGTGATTGAAAATTGCGTAGCCGCCCATAAAACCGCCGACTGTGCTGACGGCGTAATGCAACAGCTTTTGCCTTGAAGCTTTTTCGTTCATCAAATTACTTCCTTAATCGTTTTCGGCTTTTATTATATCACATTTACCGACTTAATCAAATGGAAAATATGCAAATAATATGCATAACAAAATGCCCGAAATTCAGTCAATCTGCATTTCGGGCATTAAAATAATACTTAAACAATACGATAAACTATGATTATTCGCTGATTTCCTCGGTTGCAGTTTCCTGCTCCTGAGCTGTTTCAGCTTCATCGGATTCCGAGACCTCATCGGTTTCTGTTTCTTCGTTATCTGTTTCCACAGCTTCGTTGTCGAGTATGTCGGCTTCAATTCCGCCCTCGAGAACTTCGTTTTCGTTTGCAACATCAGAGCCCTCAACCTCAAATCCGCTGAGGAAGGTGTACGGAACACCGTAGCCGAGTGCAACGCAGGCAAGCGTTACGATAACGTTGAGTCCGCCGTTATTTGCCGCAAAAATGTCGTGCAGAGGAAGTCCGGGTGCGATAGCGGCAATAATTATATAAAGTGACGGAATTACAAGAACAATCAGCGTTACAAGTGAAAAACGCTTTATAGCCTTTCCGTCACCGACTCTTGTTGCATAGAAAAGCAGAAGTCCGAAAACAACATAGAGTGCGATTGAAACGATTGAGCCTACGGTAGCGTCAAGAGTGCTTGTAAACTGCGTAAAGAAATGTGCGCATACGATAAATGCAATAATGAGAAATGCCGAGAAAAACAGATTGACTGTTTCTCTTTTATCAGGTTTTTTCAATTTAATAACCTCCGAACATAATTTTTATCTATTCTATCAAGTAAATGTGACAGCTGTGTGAAAATTACTGGGGCGTTTTGTTAATTTGTCTTTAAATATATGCCTAACTGTGTTAATTTGCCTTGCACTTTAACGCAAAACACGCCCAGCCGTTTTCGATATGTTCTTCGATAATATCAAAATATCTGCTTACCGACTGCTTAACCTCGTCGGCTCTTGTGTCGATAATTCCGCTTGTTATATAGACTGCATCGTCCTTCATAAAGTCACGCACTCCCTCGGACAAAAACATAATAGCATCTGCAACGATATTTGCAAGCACAATGTCGTATTTGCCCTCTACCTTGTCGGTAAAGCTTCCGCAGATTGCAGTGTAGCGGTCGGCAACGCCGTTGATTTCAGCGTTCTCGGCGGCTGTTCTTACGGCGGTTTCGTCAATGTCAACGCCGACGGCACTCTCTGCACCGAGCAAAAGCGTCGCAATCGAGAGTATTCCGCTGCCGCAGCCGACGTCAAGCACCCTGTCGCCCTTTTTCATATACTTCTCGCACATTTCAAGGCAAAGACGAGTCGTCTCGTGACCGCCCGTACCGAACGCAAGACCGGGGTCGATATTCAGAACGATTCTTCCGTTTGCATCATAGTCGTCACGCCAGCTCGGACGGATTAATAATTTTTCGCCGACCTCAATCGGATTGAAATACTTTTTCCAGTTGTTGCGCCAATCCTCCTCAGCGCAGTCGAGAAGTTCAATTGTATGCTCAATGCCCTCTGCGTTGTAGCGTTCGGAGAGGAATGCAACCGCCTCCGACGGCGAAACGTCAGGCTCAAGGTATATATGAACAAAGGCTTTGTTCCTGTCCTTTTGGAGCAAATCCTCGTCAATGAGGTCGATATGAGCAATGTCCTCGACTTCCTGTTCAAGGTTTGCATAGTCCTCGATGTATATGCCGTATGGCACGACAACATTTGCAATATCGCTTGCTTTGTCGATGTCCTTTGCGTTTACGGAGATTTTTATTTCAGTCCAGTTTTCCATAGGTTTATCCTTATAATAAATGTAAATAAAAACGAATTTTATAATTGTAGCGGCGAACTGTGTTCGCCAAATACATAAATTGTTTCACAATTTATGCATAGGGACGTCTGGGAAGCCGTCCCCTACGGATATAGAGGAAACGTTTCATTTACAACCGTAGGGGACGGGTTCATACACGTCCCAAAACGTCACCGATATATCAACTTAAAATTCGGGCAACCGTTTTATCAGAACAATCCGATTTTTATACTCGAAATGCGCGTCAAGGCACTCGACCGGCTTATTCATTAAACAGGTCTTTCAGCTTGTCAAAGAAATTCTTTCTCTTGACGTAATTCTTTTCTGTGGTTGTGCCGTCAAGCTGTTTGATAAGCTCCTTCTGCTTTGCATTGAGGTTTTTGGGAACTTCAATCGTCATCCTGACGTACTGGTCACCTCTGCCTCTGCCGCCTAAGTGCGGTATGCCCTTGCCCTTGAGCTTGAACACATCGCCGGGCTGTGTGCCCTCGTGAATTGTGTATGTCACCTTGCCGTCAAGCGTCGGAACGACGATATCTGCGCCGAGAGCTGCCTGTGCAAAGGTAATCGGAGTATCGCACCACACGTCGTCGCCTCTGCGCTCAAAGAGCTGATGAGGACGTACATTTACATAAACGTGCAAATCTCCCGACGGTCCGTTGTTGTAGCCTGCGTTACCTCTGCCGCTTACATTTAAAATCTGCTGGTCCTTAATGCCTGCCGGAATTGTAACGTCAACCGTCTTGCTCTTGCGCTGTCTGCCAGAGCCGCCGCATTTACGGCAGGGATTGTCAATTATTTTGCCCTTGCCGTGGCAGGCGTCGCAGGTGCGCTGAGTCTGAACAACGCCGAACGGCGTTCTCTGATTTATCGTCACCTTACCTGAGCCGCCGCAGGCTGAACAGGTTTTTGGTGAAGAACCCGCCTGTGCACCCGTGCCGTGACATTCACCGCAGGTTGTAACGCAGTTGTAGCTTACGTTTTTCTTGCAGCCTTTTGCCGCCTCTTCAAATGAAATGTAAACGGTAGCTTCAATGTCACTGCCTCGCATAGGAGCGTTAGCGTTGTTTGAACGTCTGCCGCCAAAGCCGCCGAAAAAGCTTGAGAATATGTCGTCTATGTCAATGCCCTGTCCGAACGGACTGCCGCCGCCTGCGCCTGCGCCGAAGTTGGGGTCTACGCCTGCGTGACCGAACTGGTCGTAGCGTGCACGTTTGTCCTTATCGGAAAGCACCTCGTAAGCCTCGTTGACTTCCTTGAACTTTTCCTCACATTCCTTGTCACCCGGATGCAAGTCAGGGTGATATTTTTTGGCACTCTGTCTGTATGCCTTTTTTATTTCATCGTCGCTTGCGCCCTTTGAAACGCCAAGCACTTCGTAATAGTCTCTTTTTTCAGCCATAAAATACACTCCCTGTTATGTTCAGTGTCATATCAATAAAGTAGGGAACGGTCTTGACCATTCCGTTTACCTATAAGTTAGCAGTCGTCCTGCGGAACAGTCAAGACTGTTCCCTACACTAAAAATAAACGTTACCGATTTATCAACTTAAAAATCGGGCAACCGTTTTGTCCGAACAGTCCGATTTTTTCACTCGAAATGTGTGTCGAGGCACTCGACCTCGACAAAGGAGCTGCTATAATTAACAGCTCCTTTGATTACGCTATATTATACAATAATTAATTGTTGTCGTCAACATCCTTGAAATCAGCGTCATAAACATTCGGGTCGCCGCTGTTGTTCGGCTGAGCACCGCCCATATCGGGAGCGCCCTGCTGAGGATTGCCCTGAGGAGCTGCCTGCTGATAGAGCTTTGCAGATACGTCATAGAGAGCCTTCTGCAAGTCGTCCTTTGCAGCCTTCATCATATCTGCATCGTCCTTTGCAACTGCCTCTTTAAGAGCAGAAATCTTTGTGTTGAGGGTGTTCTTGTCGTCATCAGCAAGCTTGTCGCCGCTCTCGTTTACGAGCTTTTCAGCCTGATAAACCATATTCTCGGCTTCGTTCTTAGCGTCTACTGCTTCACGGCGCTTCTTGTCGTCAGCGGCATACTGCTCAGCTTCCTTGACAGCCTTGTCGATGTCTTCCTTGCTCATATTTGTTGAAGAAGAAATTGTAATCTTCTGCTCCTTGCCTGTGCCGAGGTCCTTTGCGGAAACGTTTACGATACCGTTTGCGTCGATATCAAATGTAACCTCAATCTGCGGAACACCGCGCATTGCAGGAGCGATACCTGTAAGAGCGAACAGACCGAGCTGCTTGTTGTCACGAGCAAACTCACGCTCACCCTGTAAAACGTTGATTTCAACCTGAGTCTGATTGTCAGCGGCTGTTGAGAAAATCTGGCTCTTCTTTGTAGGAATTGTTGTGTTTCTGTCGATAATCTTTGTCATTACGCCGCCCATTGTTTCAACGCCGAGTGAAAGGGGAGTAACGTCGAGGAGAAGAAGTCCGTCAACCTCGCCGCCGAGTACGCCTGCCTGAATAGCCGCACCGATTGCAACACATTCGTCGGGATTGATGCCCTTGAACGGCTCTTTGCCGATAAGCTTTTTAACTGCTTCCTGAACTGCGGGGATTCTTGAAGAACCGCCTACCATAAGAACCTTGTCAATCTGACCAATCTGGAGGCCTGAGTCGGAGAGAGCCGAACGAACGGGGCCCATTGTAGCCTCTACGAGGTCTGCTGTAAGCTCGTCAAACTTTGCTCTTGTGAGTGTTAAGTCAAGGTGCTTAGGACCTGTCTGGTCTGCTGTGATAAAGGGCAGGTTGATTGAAGATGTTGTAACACCTGAAAGCTCGATTTTAGCCTTCTCTGCTGCTTCCTTTAATCTCTGCATAGCCATTTTATCAGATGAAAGGTCAATGCCTGTTTCTGTCTTGAAAGATGAAACCATCCAGTCGATGATTCTCTTGTCGAAGTCGTCGCCGCCGAGACGGTTGTTACCTGCTGTTGCAAGAACTTCCTGAACGCCGTCGCCCATTTCGATGATTGATACGTCGAATGTACCGCCGCCGAGGTCATATACCATAACCTTCTGGTCGTTTTCCTTGTCAACGCCGTAAGAGAGAGCTGCGGCTGTAGGCTCGTTGATGATTCTCTTTACGTCAAGACCTGCGATTTTACCTGCGTCCTTTGTAGCCTGACGCTGTGCGTCTGTGAAGTATGCGGGAACTGTGATAACAGCCTGTGAAACTGTTTCGCCGAGGTAAGCCTCTGCGTCAGCCTTGAGCTTCTGAAGAATCATAGCTGAAATTTCCTGAGGTGTGTAGTTCTTGCCGTCGATTGTTACCTTGTGAGCAGTACCCATTTCTCTTTTGATTGAAGATACTGTTCTTTCGGGGTTTGTGATTGCCTGACGCTTAGCAACCTGACCTACCATTCTTTCGCCGTCCTTTGAAAATGCAACTACGGACGGAGTTGTTCTTGCGCCCTCTGCGTTTGCGATTACAACGGGCTCGCCGCCTTCGATTACTGCTACGCATGAGTTTGTTGTACCTAAATCTATACCTATTGTCTTTGCCATAATAAATTCCTCCAGTAAAATTATGATTTGTATTTTAAATTGAATTTGTTGTTTATTTAAAAATTATTAATTCCGAATTACGAATTAGCAGTTTGCTACCTGTACCATTGCGTGGCGGATAATTTTGTCGCCGATTTTGTAGCCGGTCTGGAAAACCTGAGCGATTGTGTTCTCGCCGAGCTCCTCGTTTTCAACCTTTGAGATTGCGTTGTGAAGATTCGGGTCAAACTCATCTCCGACCTTTCCGAACGACTCAATCTTGAGCTTTTCAAAGGATTTGTCAAGCTGATTTGAAATAAGCTCAATTCCCTTGACGATTTCGGGATCGGCGTTTGCAAGGTTTTCAAGCGCCATTCTCACACTGTCGGCAACGGGAAGAAGCTCGGTAACAGCCTTTGCAGTTGCGTCATCGTAAATCGAAAGCTTTTCGTTTGCAGTGCGCTTGCGGTAGTTGTCATACTCTGCGGCAAGGCGCATATATTTGTCCTTTTGCGCCGCAAGCTCTTCCTCAAGCTTTTTAACTTTTTCGTCGTCTTTTTTACTCTTTTTGCCTTTTGATTCCTCAACCTTTTCTTCCTTAGCCGTATTCTCGGCTTCGGCTGTGTTTTCCTTATCGGTTTTGGTTTCCTTTACTTCTTCGGCATTTTCGCACTTTTTCTTTGGCATTTTTATCCTCCTTCAAGGACTATTGATGTATGTCTGTAAGCTCGCCAATGAGTGTTCCGACGGTGTCGGCTACGCTCTCAAGAATCGAAATTACTCTGCCGTAATCAATTCTCACCGGTCCCACAACCGCAAGCACACCCGACGGCTTTCCGTCAACTGTGTATCGGGTTGAAACAACCGAGCTCTGAGCAAGCTCCGTTCTGCTGTTTTCACATCCGATTGAAACCGAGGTATCAATCGGGAGGTTTTCAAGCATTGAGGCAAGGTCGTGTTCGTTGTTAAGAAATTCAATCACGCCTCTTGCAGTCAGAAAATCAATATCGGGTGTGAACATCAGTCTTGTGTAGCCGCTGTGGCAAATGCTGATTTCACGGGCGGATTTTGCGGCGTCCATAATCGCCATAAGCACTCCCGGCATAAACAGCGAAAGCTCGCCGAAACGTGCCGCCGCAGTCTGAATGAACGGCTGATTGATTGAGGACAGCTTAACTCCCGAAAATGTTTTGTTAAGCGCCTTGTCAAAAACCTCTAAAATTTCGGGGGTGATGAGAAACTCGCACCTGAAAAGCTTGGTTTTGATGATTCCGTTTGAGGCAATCACAACAGCCATTGCTGTGTGAGAACCCGTCTGGACAAAGCTGATTTTGTGAACTCTGCTTTCCTCGCCGTCGGGCGTTGTCGCAACCGACGCAAGGTCGGTGAGTTGTGAAACGAGGTCTGACGCACTCTGAAGAATACTTTCGGGCGAATCGGCATTGCGGTAAAGCGTTGTTTCAATGTACTCCCTGCCGCTATGCGCTACAGGCGTTACTTTCATTATGTTGTCAACGTAGTAACGATACGCCTGCGCAGTAGGCACACGCCCTGCGGAGGTGTGCGGCTGAATTAAAAAGCCCTTGTTCGTAAGGTCAGCCATTTCGTTTCGCACTGTAGCCGATGAAACATCAAGCCCCGTTTCATTTATCAGCGCCTTTGAGCCGACAGGCTCGCCCGTGCGGATAAAGCTTTCGACAATTGCCGAAAGGATTTTCTGTTTTCTCGCAGCCAGCTCCATACCGTTCACCTCACAATCCGAAGTCGGTTTTTGCTGTTTTAGCACTCTCAACGTTCGAGTGCTAACTGCTTTATCCTTAATATAATACCAAAGTCAGTAAAAGTCAAGAGTTTTTTAAAAATTTTTCCGTAAATGTAAAAGTTTCACATTGCTTTCACATTGAATTTGCGGCGAAGCCGCCGCAGGCAAATCGAGTGGAAAAATCGGTTGTTAAGGTAAAAACGGTTGCCCGAATTATAAATTGATATATCGTTAACGTTTCGGGACGTGTAGGAACCCGTCCCCTACGGCAATACAGGAAACGTTTGTGTTATAGTCGTAGGGACCACGGCGTGCCGTGTCCGCAGTGGCAATCAAACTTTACCGATTAAACTGTAGTTATAAATGAAAACAAACCTTTCCGTAGGGGACGGCTTCCCAGACGTCCCGTTCACAAA
>CACXFS010000048.1 GCA_902766885.1 uncultured Ruminococcus sp.
CGGTTATAATACAAACGTTTCCTGTATTGCCGTAGGGGACGGGTTCCTACACGTCCCGAAACCTTACCGATATATCAATTTATAATTAGGGCAACCGTTTTTTCAATACTATCTGACTTTTCCACTCGATTTGCCTGTCGAGGCACTCGACAAATTATCGTTTATCTAAAATACATATAATTTTTCAAAAATAGTAATTGAGCATAAAAGAGTAAAAACGAGTATTTTAATGATTTTACGAGATTGTTCAGACGTAAATTAAATTTTTTCAAAAAAGTGTTGACTTTGAGAAAAATATATACTATAATCATATCTGCACGAAAAAAGACAGGAGGAAATGTTATGTCAACATATTTAGCTAAGAAAAGCGAAATTGAACGCAGCTGGTATGTAATTGATGCAGCAGGCAAGCCCCTCGGACGAGTTGCAGCTCAGGCAGCAGTTCTTTTAAGAGGCAAGCACAAGGCTACATTTACACCCAACGTAGACTGCGGTGACCACGTTATCATCATCAATTGTAAGGACGCTGTTTTAACAGGCAACAAGCTCACTCAGAAGAAGTGGCAGCGTCACACAGGCTATATCGGCCATCTTAAAGAAACACGTTACGATACTCTTATGGCTACAAAGCCCGAAAAGGCTATGGAGCTTGCCGTTAAGGGTATGCTTCCCAAAAACACACTCGGCAGAAACGCACTTTTAAGATTAAGACTCTTTGCCGGTGCAGAACACAACCATCAGGCTCAGAAGCCCGAAATGGTTGAAGCTTAAGAAGGAGGCAGAATATAATGTACGATAAGACACCTTATTTTTACGGTACAGGCAGAAGAAAAAGCTCTGTTGCAAGAGTAAGACTTTATCAGGGCACAGGCAAAATCACAATCAACGACCGTGACATCGACGATTATTTCGGTCTTGAAACACTCAAGCTCATCGTTAGACAGCCCCTCGCTCTTACAGAAACTGACGAGAAGTTCGACGTTGTTTGCAGAGTAGCAGGCGGCGGCGTAACAGGTCAGGCAGGCGCAATCCGTCACGGCATTTCAAGAGCACTTCTTCAGTATGACACAGAGAACCTCCGTGGCAAACTCAAGAAGGCAGGCTTCTTAACTCGTGACCCGAGAATGAAAGAGCGTAAGAAATACGGTCTTAAGGCAGCTCGTAGAGCACCTCAGTTCTCAAAGAGATAAAATTTATATTTTATGTTCATCAACTCCAAGGCTTGCAAAAGCTTTGGAGTTTTTTAGTATTGTTTTTTCGGTAAGCTATGGTATAATTTATCTTGTAGTATCGGAACGGCGGCGGTTGTTCTGACTCCCTCACGGAAGGGGGTATGCAATTATGGAATACTTGGCAATGATAGTTCTTATACTTATTTTTGCTACGGCTTACATAATAAATGCAAAAAAATAACCGCCCTGTACTGCAATACAAGGCGATTTTTAAATAAATAAAATCCTTTAGCAGAACAGCCAAAACCGTTCCGTTACTATAATTATAATACACCAAGTAAATTATAATGTCAATATGAAAACTGAAAATGGTTAAGATAACGGAGTTGTTACAAAACAGCTCCGTTTTGTTTTCTGTATGCAACGTAAAATAGCGGATATTGTTGCTCTGCGCTTACAAAAATATTGACTTTTATGCTGTTTTGGATTATTATAGAAACTGTATAACTGTAATTATACCTTTTAACGTTTAAACTAAAAACATTGATATTTTATTGCATACATATTTTGTGAAAGGAGCTTTGGGCGTGTTTGACCTCTCGGTAATTTTCGACATCGGCGTAGTTGCACTGCGCATAATTCTTCCCGTCTATGCGCTTATAATCGTTTATCAGTGCTATGCCGCAATGCGCCGCCACAGGCGTGGAGAAAAGCCGCTTGTTACTCTTTACAATCCGACTACCGGGCTAAAACTGCCCGTTCTTTTCTGGGAAAATTCAATCGGCAGAAGCAAGTCGAGCGACGTTGTTGTTGACGACCCTGCCGTTTCAAGAAATCACTGCGTACTTTTAAGGCGAAAGGACGGCTGGTTTGTCACAGACACAGGCTCAAAGAGCGGTACTTTCGTAAACGGCAAGAGGATTCACGGCAGAACACAGGTGCTTATTGACGACGTTATCACTGTCGGTAACTCCGAATTTGAATTCAAGCGTGGAGCTGAATATGACGAACAGCTCAAGTCAAGCTGGTTTTTCTCAAAGGTAAGCAACAAGCCTGCGATTAAATCGTGGAAACTTATGCTTCTCGTTACGGTTTTCCATTTCTTTATGTGCGTTGAGGCTATGTTCTGGAACGACGCAACTAATCAGTATGCGCCCTTGGTGCTTTTCGGTGCGCTGGCGGCTGTTGAATGGGGATTTTTCTTCGTTTCAACGGTAGTATTAAAGCGAATTAACTTTGAGCTTGAAGCACTTGCGCTGTTCCTTACGGGAATCGGCGTAATGCTGCTGATAAGGCAGAACGAAAAATCAGCCTATACCCAGCTTATAGCGGCGGCAATCGGAATGGTGCTGTTCTGCGTAATCATCAAGATTATTGAAGACCCCGACAAGGTAAACAAGCTCAGAATTCCTATGATGATTGTGGCGGTTCTCCTGCTTTTGTCGAGTATCGTGCTCGGCAAGATAACCTACGGTGCGGCTAACTGGATTGTAATCGGACCTGTTTCAATTCAGCCATCGGAGCTTGTCAAGATAATTTATATTTTTATCGGTGCGAGTGCGCTTGATAAATTGCAGACCAACAAAAACCTTTTTGAGTTTATTATATTTTCAGCCGTATGCGTAGGCTTGCTTGCGCTTATGGGCGACTTCGGAACGGCGCTTATCTTCTTTATGACATTCCTGATTATTGCTTTTATGCGTTCGGGCGACTTCAAGACGATAATCCTTGCCGTAGCGGCGGCTGTTTTCGGTGTGACGTTCATACTGCAGTTCAAGCCGTATATTGCCGACCGTTTCAAGGTGTGGGGACATGCGTGGCAGTATGCGCAGGCTGAGGGCTATCAGCAGACTCACGTGCTCACATTCCTCGCAAGCGGCGGACTTTTCGGCGTAGGTATCGGCAACGGCTTTTTAAAGCAGGTCGGTGCGTCGGAAAGCGACCTCGTTTTCGGCATTGTTGCCGAGGAAATGGGCGTTATCGTTGCAATTACAATTGCAATTGCCGTCGGTGCGCTCGTGATTTACGCACGTGCAATCACCACACGAAGCAGAAGCACATTCTATTCGATTTCAGCGTGCTGTGCGGCAGGCTTGCTTGTCGTTCAGCTTTCACTCAATATTTTCGGCGCAACCGATATTCTCCCGCTTACGGGCGTTACGTTCCCGTTCATAAGTGCAGGCGGCTCGAGCATTATGGCTTGCTGGGGCTTGATTGCATTCATCAAGGCGGCTGACGAGAGGACATACGCTGTTAAAAGATAGTTTTCAAGTGTAGGGAACAGTCTTGACTGTTCCGCTGGACTACATCTAACCTATAGGTAATCGGAACGGTCAAGACCGTTCCCTACATTTAGGTTAAAATTAAAAAAACACATAAAAAGGAGGCGTTTATTTGAAAAGAGTATTACGACGAAGCACATTAATTTTTATATTTACTCTTGCATTCATAGGCGGAATGGGTTACCTTACATTTCAGCTTATTATGAACGCCGACGACTGGGTTGACCAGCCGTACAATGCCCATATTTCGGGCAGCGGCGGTCTTGCGCAGGCAGGCGCAATCTACGACAGAAACGGCGAGGTGCTTGCACAGACCGTTGACGGCGAGCGTGTATATAATGAAAACGCAAGCGTGAGAAAATCGCTTTTGCATGTTGTAGGTGACAACAGCCTGAACATTTCAACGGCGGCGCAGAGTATGTACCGCTCCCAGCTTTCGGGTTATAACCTTTTCTGGGGACTGAATATGCCCCAGTCGCTGAGAAGTTCAAACGACTTAAAGCTTACGGTTGACGCAAAAGCCTGTGCGGCGGCTTACGACGTGCTTTCAAGCTACGACAAAAAAGGCGCCTGCGTAATTTATAACTACAAAACGGGCGAGATAATCTGCTCGGTCAGCACAAAGGGCTATGACCCGCAGGCTCCTCCCGAAATTACAGAAGAAAACGAAAGCGAGTACGAGGGCGTTTATCTTGACAATGTGCTTTCCTCGTCATACACACCCGGCTCGATTTTCAAAATCGTTACGGCTGCGGCGGCAATCGAAAATATCCCCGATATCTACGATAGAACGTGGGATTGTGCCGGCAGTGAGGAAATCGGCGGCAGTGACATAACCTGCGTTGAACCTCACGGAACAATCAACTTCAAAGAGGCTATGGCACATTCGTGCAACATAGTTTTTGCAGAGCTTGCAGTTGAGCTCGGCGCAGACGTTATGAACGAAACAGCCGAGAAAATCGGCATTAATATGTCATTCGAGGTTGACGGAGTGAAAACCGCCAAGGGACATTACGACGTTTCAAAGGCTAACACCAACCAGCTTGCGTGGTCGGGCGTAGGCCAGTATAACGACGAAGTAAACCCAATGCAGATGGCTATAATCTGCGGTGCAATTGCAAACGGCGGAAAGGCTACAAATCCTACTCTTGTTGAGGACGGAGCGGCTTCGATTCTTTCGGCAATCGGAATCAACAAAAGCGGAAACGGCAGAGAAATGTTCAGCAAGGACACTGCCGCACAGCTTGATGAAATAATGAGATACACCATAACCGACTATTACGGCGACGATTTGTTCGGTGGTCTGACAGTTTGTGCCAAAACAGGTACGGGCGAAGTCGGCGACGATAAAGAGCCGAACGGCTGGATGGTAGGCTACTCAAAGGACGAGGACTGTCCGCTGGCGTTTGCCTGCGTTGTTGAGGATTCGGGATTCGGATTTACCTATGCAGGGCCCGTTGTTCAGGCGGCTATGATTCAGGCGGCAAAATCCCTCGGAGCATCGGCGGTTACAGGTTAATTCGGAATTGATTGACCTGAAACGTTTACGTGATGATTTTATATTGATTTATCGGCGTCGTTTCGGGCGACCACATAGGGTCGCCCCCTACAGTAGGGGCAGCCCTGTGTGGCTGCCCGATATGAAAAGGAAAAACGTTTCCGTTACAGCCGTAGGGGACGGCTTCCCAGACGTCCCATTCACAAAAATTGCATTGCAATTTTTGTGTGGACACGGTGTGCTGTGTCACTACGATACAGATGAAGTAAAGTGGTATCTTGCGTAAGAGTTGGAAAAATGTCAGACTCCCGAGATACCGAGTTATAATTTATAACCGATTTATATAACGGACTAAAAAGAGAAAGGAACAGAACAATGAATTTTTTGAAAGCTATGTTTGGCAACTACAGCAAGCGAGAGGTCAAGCGTGTTCAGCCGATTTGCGACAAGGTGCTTGCGCTTGACGACAAGTATGCCGTAATGAGCGAAAGCGAGCTGAAAAACCAGACTGCAATATTAAAAGAACGCCTTGCAAACGGCGAAACTACAGACGATATTCTTCCCGACGCATTTGCTGTCTGCCGTGAGGCAAGCTCCAGAGTGCTTGGTATGAAGCACTACCCCGTTCAGGTTATCGGCGGCATCGTTCTTCATCAGGGACGTATCGCCGAAATGAAAACAGGTGAAGGTAAAACCCTTGTTGCTACCCTCCCTGCATACCTCAACGGTCTTACAGGTAACGGCGTTCATATCGTTACCGTCAACGACTACCTTGCCCGCCGTGACTCCGAGTGGATGGGCAAGCTCTACAGATACCTCGGTCTTACCGTTGGTCTTATCACTCACGAGATTGACAACGAGCAGAGAAAAGCGGCTTACAACGCCGACATTACATACGGAACAAACAACGAGCTGGGCTTTGACTACCTGCGTGACAATATGGTCGTTTACAAGGAGCAGAAGGTTCAGCGTGAACACGCCTTTGCAATCGTCGATGAGGTTGACTCAATCCTCATAGATGAGGCGAGAACTCCTCTTATCATTTCGGGTAAAGGCGACAAGTCAACCGACCTCTACCAAAAGGCTGATACATTTGCAAAAACTCTTAAAATCCAGCGTTTTGCCGAGCTTGACTCCAAGGAAGATATGGAGGAGTACTACGAGGAGAACGGCATTGACTACGTTGTAGACGAAAAGCAGAAAACGGCTACTCTCACACAGAGCGGCGTTAAGAAAGCTGAGGAATTCTTCGGCATTGAAAACCTCACAGACCCCGAAAACCTCACAATTCAGCACCACGTAAATCAGGCTATCAAGGCTAACGGCGTTATGAAGCTCGACGTTGACTACGTTGTAAAGGACGACGAGGTTATCATCGTTGACGAATTTACAGGCCGTCTTATGTACGGCAGACGTTTCAACGAGGGACTTCATCAGGCTATTGAGGCAAAAGAGGGCGTAAAGGTTCAGAGCGAAAGCAAAACTCTTGCTACAATCACATTCCAGAACTACTTCAGACTTTACAAAAAGCTTTCGGGTATGACCGGTACGGCGCAGACAGAGTCAGAGGAATTTCAGGAAATTTACAAGCTCGACGTTGTTGAAATCCCGACAAACAAGCCTGTTATCCGTAAGGACTTGCCCGACTCGGTTTACAAGACCGAAAGAGGAAAGTTCAACGCAGTTATCGACATAATCTGCGAGGCTCACGAAAAAGGTCAGCCCGTGCTTGTCGGTACAATTTCAATTGAAAAGTCCGAGCTCCTCTCAAAAATGCTTAAAAAGCGTGGCATAAAGCACAACGTGCTCAATGCTAAACAGCACGAGAAAGAGGCTGAGATTGTCGCTCAGGCAGGTAAGCTCGGTGCGGTGACAATCGCAACGAATATGGCAGGCCGTGGTACGGATATTATCCTCGGCGGTAACGCTGAGTATATGGCAAAGGCTTCGATGCGCAAGCAGGGTTTCCCCGAGGAGCTTATTGAGGAGGCAACGGGCTACGCCGAAACCGACGATGAGGAAATCATCAACGCAAGAAAGACGTTCCAGGAGCTGAACGCTAAATATAAAGAGGAAATCAAGGACGAGGCAGAGCAGGTAAGAGAAGCAGGCGGTCTTATGATTATCGGTACAGAGCGCCACGAGTCACGCCGTATCGACAACCAGCTCAGAGGACGTTCGGGACGTCAGGGCGACCCCGGCGTAAGCCGTTTCTTCCTGTCAACCGAGGACGATTTAATGCGTCTGTTCGGCGGCGACAGAATGAAGCTTATGATGGAGCGTATGAATGTTGACGAGGATATGCCCATTGAAAACAAGATGCTTTCAAGCATTATCGAAGGCTCACAGGAGAAAGTAGAGCTTCGTAACTTCGGAATACGTAAAGACGTTCTCCAGTACGACGACGTTCTTAACCGTCAGCGTGAAATCATCTACGGTCAGCGTGACCAGGTGCTTAACGGCGAGGATTTGCACGATACAGTGCTTAAAATGCTTGAAGATACAATTGATACGTCAATCAAGCACTACCTGCCCGAAGGACCTAAGGAAAACTGGAACTACCAGAGCCTTGTTGATTACTACAAGGGTTGGATAATTAATGACGATGAAAAGTATGATCTGAGCCTTGACGACCTCGAGGATATGGAAGCCGACGAAATCAAGCAGATGATTGTTGACGACGCACTTGCACTTATGAAAGAAAACGAGGAGCTTTTGCCTGCTGAAACAATCCGTGAGATGGAGCGTGTATATCTTCTCAAGAGCGTTGACACCTACTGGATGGACCACATTGACAATATGGAACAGCTCAAGGCAGGTATCAGACTGCGTTCCTACGGTCAGCATGACCCTGTTGTTGAGTATCGTATTGAAGGCTTTGATATGTTCGACGAGATGATTGAGAACATTCGTGAGGACACAGTAAAGCTTATGCTCATTATGCCCAAGCGTGTTTATGAGGTGCAGAAGCGTCAGGAGGCAATTGAGGCGGCAAGAAAGGCGGCAAGAAAGGCGGCTGAAAAGCAGGCTGCGGCTGCACATCAGGTTATGCTCAACAATGGCGAGGAAAAGAAACAGCCGAATGCAGTTGAGGTTGCATTAAAGCGTGAACAGGTTGCAAAGCCGACGCAGACCTCGTCTGACGGAACAGACACAGCCAACAAGACGGTAAGAAAGGGCAAGAAAATCGGCAGAAACGACCCGTGCCCCTGCGGCAGCGGCAAAAAGTACAAGAAGTGCTGCGGCAGAGATGCGTAATCAATTGACAATTTAATATACAACATCAAAACGTTGCTATTATATCCAAGGCTCCCCTTTTTGAGGGGAGCTGTCATTTTGCCTGCAAAATGACTGAGGGGTGGAGATGAACTTTTCATTGTTTTTACACATTCTTCTCTCCTGCCACCCTTCCGTCACAGCGATAAATCACTGTGCCTCCTTCCCTCAAGGGAAGGCTTGGCTATATCACAAAAGTAAACTATTCCGAAGTAAATGTTAATACTTCTTTGACAGTCTGAGGAATATCGCTTACAGCGGTATCCCGATTTTTTGCGTTATAGGAAACGTTTGTGCAAAATCGTATCGAGCGACGCCCTCGTCGCTCACAAAAAACGTTACCGAACCGAAATATCAATTTATTATTCGGGTAACCGTTTTATCCGAACAAACCGACTTATATACTCGATTTGCGTGTCGAGGCACTCGACCGATTTGCCAGCAGGGGCACCCTGCCGAATTGCCTGCGGTGGCACACCGCCGCTTTTTTGCGGTAAAATGCCGTAAATCAATGTAATAACAATATAATACCATTTTTTATTTGGCAAAATTAACCAATAAATTTTGTTGGAATTCAAATAAATTATAAATGCGCATTGTAAAATGAAGTTGCAACAATAAAAGAGTCCACAGTGACGATTCTGTAGTAGAATTGAGTTTGCGGAACCAATTCGAAA
>CACXFS010000049.1 GCA_902766885.1 uncultured Ruminococcus sp.
ACAGACAGACAGACAGACAGACAGACAGACAGACAGACAGACAGACAGACAGACAGACAGACAGACAGACAGACAGACAGACGTACAACTTATGCACGAGTTGTCATCAGACGCAGGATGTAATGGAATCATGGGAGTGCCAATCACATTCCTTGATAAATACAACCCCGATCAATTTGAAATTGTCGGACTCGACAGATATGTGCCTGACAACCCGAGATTTGGACACAGATTTACAATCAGCGGACGGGAAATTTACGCAAGAATACTCATCAAGAGAAAACTGTAACGGAATCATGGGAGTACCAATTACGTTCCTTGACAAATATAATCCTGAACAGTTTGAGATATTGGGTATAGCTAATAGTGCTAGATATATAGGAGATTTTCCATGCCGTACGGTTATTAAAGGTAAAAAAATTTATAATAGAATTTTAATTAGAAGGAGGAAAAACAATGAAAATTGAACCGAAAGCAGTTAAAGTCAGAGAAGTTTTTGAAAGCTATGTCGATAACGGTGATGACGGTGTTTTTGCATACGGAGGAAAACTTGCTGTTCGTCCTGCTTATCAGCGTGAGTTTGTTTACAATCAGGAGCAATCCGAGGCTGTTATACATACAGTTTTAAACGGCTTCCCTTTGAATGTTATGTATTGGGTAAAGGTGGGTAACGACAGCTACGAGGTACTTGACGGACAGCAAAGGACTCTGTCAGTTATGCAATATCTGAAACACAAATTTCCGATTACTCTTGATGATAAAAAATATTATTGGGATGCGTTGCCGGATGATAAATATAATGCAATTATGAACTACGAATTTATGGTATATATTTGCGAGGGAACGGAATCCGAAAAATTAGATTGGTTCAAAGTGGTGAATATTGCTGGTGAAAAGCTGTCTGATCAGGAGTTACGAAACTCTGTTTATACGGGTGAATGGCTTTCAGATGCAAAACGACATTTTTCAAAACGCAACTGTGCGGCTAAAGGTTTGTCTGACAAATACATAACAGGTGATCCTAACAGACAGGAACTGCTTGAAAAGGCACTTAAAGGAATTTGTGAGTATCAGAATATTAAAGATATTACCGAATATATGGCTATACATAAATCTGATAAAGACGCAGACGAGCTATGGCAGTATTTTCAGGATGTAATTCATTGGGTTGAAAAAATATTTCCCAAATATTACAAGGATATGAAAGGCTTGGATTGGTGTCATTTGTATAATGAGTACCATAGCAACACCTATAATTCGAGTGAGATTTCTCAAGAGGTGAAACGACTTCACGAAGACGAAGATGTTCAAAAACCTAAAGGAATATATGAGTATCTTCTTTGTAAGGATAAAGATCCTTTTGCAGAAAGACTATTAAGTTTGCGAGCTTTTGACAAACGTGATAAGATGGCGGCATACAGCAGACAAAACGGAATATGCCCTATTTGCAAACAGCACTTCGAATTTGATGAGATGGAAGGCGATCATATAAAGCCTTGGAGTAAAGGCGGACATACAGTTCAGGATAATTGTCAGATGCTTTGCAAAGATTGTAACGGAAAAAAGTCTGATAAATATTAAATGTTTAATAAAAAACAAAAAATACTTGAAAAATGTTGTGTAAAGCCGTATAATGTAGGTGTATGAGTGTATATTTGGGCTCAACAATATATTGAAAGGAGAAGTACATATGATTTATTCAAAAGAAGTAGAAAATATGTGCACAGTTGCAAAAGGACCGCATCATGGTCCCGCACCTATCCCCGAAGAGGGCAAGTGGGTAAAATCTTACGAGATTAAAGACATTTCAGGTCTTTCACACGGAATCGGCTGGTGTGCTCCCCAGCAGGGCGCATGCAAGCTCACACTTAACGTAAAAGACGGTATCGTACAGGAGGCTCTTGTTGAAACAATCGGCTGCTCCGGTATGACTCACTCTGCGGCTATGGCTGCCGAGATTCTCCCCAACAAGACTCTTCTTGAGTGCCTTAACACAGACCTTGTTTGTGACGCTATCAACACTGCTATGAGAAACATCTTCGAGCAGCTCGTTTACGGCAGAAGCCAGACAGCTTTCTCCGAGGACGGTCTTCCCATCGGCGCAGGTATGGAGGACCTCGGTAAGGGCCTTCGCAGTCAGGTTGGTACAATGTATAGCACAAACGCAAAGGGCGTTCGTTATATGGAAATGGCTGAGGGCTACGTTCTCAAGACTGCTCTTGACGAGAATAACGAAGTTATCGGCTATCAGTTTGTAAAGCTCGGCAAAATGCTCGAGGACATTCGTCACGGTGTTGAGCCAAACGAAGCTTTCAAGAACAACATCGGTCAGTACGGTCGTTTTGACAATGCGGCTAAGTACATTGACCCGAGAGAAGAATAATTCGGTAAGGAGGACACAACAATGGCAGTAACATTTGAAAGTATGGAAAGAAGAATGCCTAAAATTGAGAAGTGCCTTGCCGAGTACGGTATTGCAAATCTTGAAGAGGCAAGACAGATTTGTAACGATTTGGGCTTTGACCCCTATCAGATTGTTAAGGACGTTCAGCCTATCGCTTTTGAAAACGCAGGTTGGGCTTACACTCTCGGCTGTGCAGTTGCAGTTAAGAAGGGTGTTAAAACAGCAGCAGAGGCAGCAGAGGCTATCGGTATCGGTCTTGAGGCATTCTGTATCCCCGGCTCAGTTGCAGAGCAGAGAAACGTTGGCAGAGGTCACGGTAACCTCGGCGCAATGCTTTTAAGAGATGAAACAAAGTGCTTTGCATTCCTCGCAGGTCACGAGAGCTTTGCAGCAGCAGAGGGTGCTATCGGTATCGCTCGTAACGCTAACAAGGCAAGAAAAGAGCCTTTAAGAGTTATCCTTAACGGCCTTGGCAAGGATGCTGCTTACATCATTTCAAGAATCAACGGCTTTACATATGTAAAGACAGAGTTTGACTACTTTACATCAGAGCTCAAGATTGTTGAAGAGAGAGCTTTCTCCGACGGTGAAAGAGCTGCAGTTCGCTGCTACGGTGCAGACGACGTTCGTGAGGGCGTTGCAATTATGCAGAAAGAAAACGTTGGCGTTTCAATCACAGGTAACTCAACCAACCCCACACGTTTCCAGCATCTCGTTGCAGGCACATACAAGAAGTGGGCTGTTGAAAACGGCGTAGGCTACTTCTCAGTTGCATCAGGCGGCGGCACAGGCCGTACACTCCACCCCGATAATATGGGTGCAGGCCCTGCTTCCTACGGTCTTACAGACTCAATGGGCAGAATGCACGGTGACGCTCAGTTTGCAGGTTCATCTTCAGTTCCTGCTCACGTTGAGATGATGGGTCTTATCGGTATGGGTAACAACCCGATGGTAGGCGCTACAGTTGCATGTGCAGTTGCAGTTTACGAAGGTCTTAATAAGTAATATATTGTTGAACCTTTACGGTTAAATAAAATCAGCGGCAAAGCTTGTTTTCAGGCTTTGCCGCTTTATTATGCAGTGAAAAGTTTAACAAAGTACGAAATAAGTGCTGATTTCCTTTTGTATGAATATTCAATAGCTTTTGTCTATAAATTATGATAAAATATTGTCAGTAGTTTTTAAAATCAAAGGGGTAGACAAATGAAAAAATTATTATCGGTTTTGCTGGCGGTTTTAACGCTTACCGCTTGTATGACAGGTTTTCAGGTCAGTGCGGTTTCAAAAGATTACGGAATTGAAGGCGACTGGAATTATTACATCCTTGATGACGCAACGATTCGTATTGACGGATATTGCGGAGAGGAAACGGAAATTACAATTCCGTCTAAACTTTTGGGCAGGACTGTTACCGGCATCGGGGGTTCTAATTTTTATTTTGAATGTGATAATGCCGATGTCAAGACAATGAATATTCCTGCAAGCGTTACCTATATAGGCGCAGGCACATTAAGGAGTTTGGGCTATTTAGAGAATATCAATGTTGACAGCAACAACACAAAATTCTCGTCTGTGAACGGTGTTCTTTTCAGTAAGGGCAAGTGGGTGATTTACTGTTACCCGAGAGATAAAAAAGAAACTTCCTACAAAATACCGTCTACTGTAAAAACAATAGGTGAATATGCATTTTACGATGCATATAACCTTGTAGAAATAACGATACCCAAGAGTGTAACTGAAATTCGTGAACACGGATTTGACAATACAGGCGTGACCGACGTTACAGTTCCTGCTACTGTTGAAAAAATGGGTTGCGAGGCGTTTGGCGGTTTTCGTGTAAAAAAGATTACCCTTGAAGACGGTTTAAAAAGACTTGATTATTTTTCGCTCAGCGGTTTTTACATTACGAAGATTTCCATTCCTGCAAGTGTTGAATACATAGCAGATGGTGCGCTGGCAGGTCTTAGCGCTTTGCACGAAGTGACGGTTGATACTGCTAATGAGAATTACTGTTCATACGGCGGCAATCTTTACACTAAGGACAGAAGCGTTTTGCTGTGCCGTCCTTCGGCTAAAAGCGCAACAAGCGTTACAATAGGCTCTCCTGTTAAGAGAATAGGCTCTTATGCACTGTTCCAATCCGAAAATTTGCAGGAGGTAATCGTTAATGACGGAGTTGAGGAAATAGGCTCAAATGCTTTCAGATGGTGTTACAATCTCGAAAAAGTCACCATGCCCGATACGTGTAAAAAAATAGAAGCACGTGCTTTTGAAGAAACAGCTATAAAAGAGATAAAAATTCCGAACGGCGTAACAAAAATCGGAGAAAGCGCATTTGAGTATTGTTATCAGTTGCAGTCTGTTACAATTCCCGATTCGGTTACGGAAATAGGAGAAAATGCATTTGCAAGTACTAAACTGTCGGATGTTGTACTTCCTGAATCCTTGGAAACGATTGGGGGCGATGCATTTCACTCTACGAGTCTGAAAAAGATTAACATACCGCCGTCTGTTAAAAAAATCGGAGCATATGCAATAGGTTATCGATGGGTAAACGGCATCGGAACGAAAATAGAAGATTTTGAAATCTACGGAATAAGCGGAACCGAGGCTCAGAAATATGCCGAACGCTACGATATAAGGTTTATAAGCACAGGCAATTTTTTCGGTGATGTTAATTCCGACGGAGTAATTAACATTCAGGATGCAACCGCAATTCAGAGCTATCTTGCAGGACTTACAAATCTGACCGGTTTTGAAAAAACAGCCGCAGACGTTGATTCAAGCGGAGAAATCAACGTTGTCGACGCAACGGCATTACAGAAACGACTCGCAAATATTATATAAATGCAAAAGAAAATCCCCCTTTGTCAATGAGGGGGATTTTGTTATGATAGAGTTATAGCATTACTTACATAGTACCTTGACAATCTCGCTGACGTACATCTTGTGGTAGTCGTCCTTGTACCACTTTTTAACGCTGTCGGCGTCGGTTATGCTTTCCTCGTTGAGAAACTGAGCATACATTTTTTTGCATACAAGCACAAGCTTTGCTTCCTCAAAATACGGAACACCGTCCTCGGTGAATGCAGGCGTAAGCCCTGTTTCCTTTACCTTGTCAACATCTCTGCCGCTTTTTGAGCCGCAGAATTTCAGTGCGTCAAGATAGCTTTCGTCAAAAAAGCTCATTGTATAGTAGTCATTGTTTTCGGTGAATTCAAAAGTGTATCTTTGCGGACGGATAAACGTAAAAGCAACGGGTTTGCCCCACATAATGCCGACGCCGCCCCAGCTTACGGTCATTGTGTTGAATTTATCCTTGTTTCCGCTTGTCACGAGCGCCCAGTCGTCACCGATAAGCTGAAATGGGTTGTTTGTAATTTCCTTGGGTGTAATCTCTTTGAATGCTGACACAATAAATCATCCTTTCGCATTATAATATGCATTTTGTTTCAAATAAATTATAGCAGAAAAATTCCGTTGATTCAATATATTAAAAAACACAGGGGACAGTCATAAATATTTTGAAGGCGTATCAACGCTATATTATTCATTTTCACTGAATAATATTCATTATACTGCATAAATGAATGAATATTCTGAATATTCATTTTAAATGAATATATACATTTTTCGCCCGAAAGCAGTGTTTTTTAAATCCCGTTTTATTTGTTTATCCGCTTAATAAGCCGTTTTTCACATAAATTCGTTTAAAATACGCTTAAAAATGTATATCTGAAAAATTTTTGAATATTTATTCAAAAAAGACTTGATTTTTTTGAAACAGAGTGTATAATGTAATAGTAAATTAAATTTTGGTAATCGGAGGAAATAAAAATGGCTGATAGTAAAATCAAAAAGGTAGTTCTTGCATATTCAGGCGGACTTGATACTTCAATCATCATTCCGTGGCTTAAAGAAAATTACGACAACTGCGAGGTTATCGCTGTTTCGGGTAACGTAGGTCAGGGCACAGAACTTGACGGTCTTGAGGAAAAGGCTATCAAGACAGGTGCATCAAAGCTCTACATTGAGGATCTCAACAAGGAATTTGTTGAGGAGTACATTTTCCCCACAGTTAAGGCAGGCGCAGTTTATGAGGGTAAGTACCTCCTCGGTACATCATTTGCCCGTCCTATTATTGCAAAAAGACTTGTTGAAATCGCTAAAAAAGAGGGCGCTGACGCTATCTGCCACGGCTGCACAGGTAAGGGCAACGATCAGGTTCGTTTTGAACTTGCAATCAAGGCATATGCTCCCGATATGAAGATTATCGCTCCGTGGAGAACATGGGAATTCAAGTCACGTGAGGAAGAAATCGAATATGCGGAGAAGATGAATATTCCGCTCAAGATTAACCGTGAAACAAACTACTCAAAGGATAAGAACCTCTGGCACTTAAGCCACGAAGGTCTTGACCTTGAAGATCCCGCAAACGAGCCTATGTATAACAAAGAGGGCTTCCTCGAGATGGGCGTTTCCCCCGAAATGGCTCCCGATAAGCCCGAGTACGTTACACTTTCATTTGAAAAGGGTATTCCCACAAAGCTCAACGGTGAAGAAGTCGGCTCTGTAGAGCTTATTGAAAAGCTCAACGAAATCGGCGGAAGAAACGGCGTTGGTATTACGGATATCGTAGAAAACCGTCTTGTTGGTATGAAGGCAAGGGGTGTTTATGAAACTCCCGGCGGCACAATCCTCTATGCGGCTCACGATAAGCTCGAGGAAATCTGCCTTGACAAGGACACACTTCACTACAAGAAGAACCTTGCAAACACATTTGCCGACCTCGTTTACGACGGCAAGTGGTACACACCTCTGCGTGAGGCTATGTCGGCATTCGTTGACAGCACTCAGGAGTATGTAACAGGCGAGGTTAAGCTTAAGCTTTACAAGGGCAACATCATTGACGCAGGCGTTACAAGCCCGTATTCACTCTATGACGAGGAAATCGCAACCTTTGACGAGGACGAGGTTTACGACCAGAACGACAGCGCAGGCTTCATCAACCTCTTCGGACTTCCCATCAAGGTTCGTGCAAAGAAAGGTCTTATCAAATAAGTAAAAATTTGTTTGATACAATAAATCGGGGGCAGGGAATTTCTCTGCCCCGATAAGTGTTTTTTATAGGTTTTATTTTTTATGAAATATTACATCAATTTTGCAATAATATTCACGTTGATTATAGCTGTCATAACGGCGATAGCCTATTTCATTACGAAGAAAAAAGGCAGTAAAAAATCGCTCTGTCAGATATTCGCAACAGTGGACGTTATTCTGACTGTAATTGCCGGAATAGTTGCGCTTTTCTACTATATTGCAGGTCAAAACTTCGGCTCGGAAATCGGAGTAGGACTTTACCTCTTTTTTTGGTTGCCGGTTGCTGCGGTGTTGTTCGTTATTTCCGTAGCACTTCACTTTGCGTTTATAAGGAGCAAATGATTGAACGTGAACATAAAATGAAGAACAACAAGTATAGTGTAGGGAACGACCCCTGTGTCGTTCCTATATAAAGTTAGATGAATTTCAGTTAGGAACGACACAGGAGTCGTTCCCTACAATACTTTAAAAATGATTTTTAGATTTAATACAGTATAGCATTTTACAAAGAAAAGGAATTTAAATATGCAGTTATGGAAAGGACGCTTCAAAAAGGAGCTTTCAAAAACAACAAACGACTTTAACAGCTCTATTTCATTCGACAGTAGAATGTATAAAGAGGACATAGAGGGCAGTATCGCCCACGCAACAATGCTCGGCAAATGCGGAATCATAACCGAGGAACAGTCAGCCGACATTGTTCAGGGGTTAAAAGGAATCCTTGTCGATATCGAAAGCGGCGCATTGCAGTTTGATATGGAGGCAGAGGACATTCACACCTTTATCGAGGGCGAGCTGACAAAGAGAATCGGCGACAACGGCAAAAGACTTCATACTTCAAGAAGCCGTAACGATCAGGTTGCGCTTGACATCAAGCTTTACCTTAAAAAAGAGATTGTCAATGTTAAAAACCTCGTTGTTGACCTGATTAAGGTTATCGCCGACAAGGCTGAAAAGTACAGCGAAACCGTAATGCCCGGCTATACTCATCTTCAGCGAGCACAGCCGATTACCTTCGGTCATCACCTATTGGCTTACGGCGAAATGCTCCTGCGTGACGTTTCACGACTTGAGGACTGCTTAAAGAGAATGGACGAAATGCCCCTCGGCTCGTGTGCGCTTGCAGGCACAACCTACCCGATTGACAGAACAATCACAGCCGAGCTTCTGGGCTTTGAGCGAATTACAAACAACTCGCTTGACGGAGTTTCCGACAGGGATTACTGCATTGAGTTTGCGTCCGTTCTTTCAATAATTATGGTGCACCTCTCACGTTTTTCCGAGGAAATTATTATGTGGTGCAGCTGGGAGTTCAAGTTTGTTGAGCTTGACGATGCGTTCTCGACAGGCTCTTCAATTATGCCGCAGAAGAAGAACCCCGATATCGCAGAGCTTGTTAGAGGCAAGAGCGGCAGAGTTTTCGGCGACAATATGACCTTGCTCACGATTATGAAGGGTATTGCGCTTGCGTACAACAAGGATATGCAGGAGGACAAGGAGGCAATTTTTGATGCGGTTGATACAGTTAAAATGTGCCTGACAGCCTTCACTCCGATGCTCGACACAATGCGAGTTATCCCCGAAAATATGAGAAAAGCGGCGGCAGGCGGCTTTATCAACGCAACCGACTGCGCAGACTGGCTGACAAAGCACGGCGTTCCTTTCAGAGATGCGTACAAGGCAACAGGCGAGCTTGTTGCAAGGTGCATTGAGCTTGGCACTGACCTTGAAAATCTTCCGCTTGACGAGTACAAAAGGGTCTGCGACGTGTTTACAGACGACGTTTACAGCGCAATTTCGCTTGAAAAGTGCGTAAATGAGCGTACAGCATTCGGCGGTCCTGCTTCATCAAACGTAAAGGCTCAGGCAAAGCGTGTTGCCGAGATAGCGGAAAAATTAAAAATAAACAGGTGAAGAATATGAAAATAAAAGCAGGTATAGTGGGCGCAACAGGCTACGCAGGTGCAGAGCTTGTCCGTTTGCTCTCATCTCACCCGAACGCCGAAATTTCGGCAATAAGCTCGGTTTCGTTCGAGGGTGAAAAACTAAGCGACGTTTATCCGTCATATAAATTTTTAAACGATATGGTTTGCGAAAATCAGGACGCAGTTGTTGAAAAGAGCGACGTTATCTTTGCCGCACTTCCTCACGGACTTTCGCAGGAGCTTGCCGAGAAGTGCATAAGCGCAGGCAAGGCTTTCATCGACCTTGGAGCAGATTTCAGACTTGAAAGCGAGGACGAATACACAGAGTGGTACGGCGGAACATTTCTTGACAAAAAGCTCCACGAGCAGTCGGTTTACGGCTTGCCCGAGTTTTTCAGAGCTGAAATCAAGGGCAAAAAGCTTATTGCAAATCCCGGTTGCTACACAACCTGTTCACCCCTTGCAATTGCACCGGCAATCACAAACGGACTTGTTGAAACAAAGGGCATAATCTGCGACTGCAAAAGCGGCGTAACGGGCGCAGGCAGAAAACCGTCGCAGGGCAACCACTATCCCGAGATTAACGAGGGTTTCCACGCATACAAGGTAGCCTCTCACCGCCACACTCCCGAAATTGAGCAGACTCTTTCAAAGCTTTCGGGTGAAAAGGTGATTATCACCTTTGTTCCGCACCTTCTTCCCGTAAACAGAGGAATCCTTGCAACCGTTTATGCAGATATCAAGGACGGCGTAACCTTTGAGCAGATTCGCAAGGCTTATGAGGACTACTACAAGGACGAATTCTTCGTAAGACTTCTGGACGACGGCAAGTGCGCCGACATTCACAACATAAAATATTCAAACTTCTGCGACGTTTCAATTCACCACGACAAACGTGCAAACAAGCTTGTAGCCTGCGCCGCAATCGACAATATGGTCAAGGGTGCGGCAGGACAGGCAATACAGAATATGAACATCATCTTTGGTCTTGACGAAACAACAGGACTTGTAATTGTACCGCCTGCTTTCTGATAGTACGCACAGAAAATCAATATAATCTATATTTGGACTGATACATATGGAAAACAAAAATTTCAAATTCATTGACGGCACTGTAACTTCACCCCTCGGCTTTACCGCTCAGGGCGTGTGTGCCTCAATCAAGCCGTCAAATACCACAAAGCGTGACCTTGCGCTGATTTACTGCGAAAAGCCCTGTACTGCGGCGGCAGTTTACACTAAAAATCTTGTAAAAAGCTCCACAATTCAGGTAACGAAAAAACACCTTGAAAACGGCATTGCTCAGGCTGTCATTGTTAATTCGGGCAATGCAAACACCTGCAACGCAGACGGCGTAGAGGTTGCCGAAAAGATGTGTGAAATTGCGGCTGAAACGCTGTCCGTAAACCCAGACGACGTAATTGTTGCCTCAACGGGCGTAATCGGTCAGCCGTTGCCGATTGAAACAGTCGTAAAGGGTGCGGCTGAAATGAAGGGCAAGCTCTCAAAGGACGGCGGAACAAACGCCGCCGAGGCTATTATGACAACCGACACCGTCAAAAAAGAAATGGCTATGGAGATGACGCTGGGCGGCAAAAAGGTGACTGTCGGCGGAATTGCCAAGGGCAGCGGAATGATTCACATCAATATGGGAACAATGCTTTCCTTTGTCACAACCGATGCGGCTGTTTCGGCTGAAATGCTTGAATGTGCGCTGCGTGAGGCTGTTGAGGACAGCTACAATATGGTAAGCGTTGACGGCGATACCTCAACAAACGACACCCTTGCAATTATGGCGTCGGGACTTGCAGGCAACGAGCCGATAAATGAGAAGAACGAGGACTACAAAATCTTTGTTGCAGGTCTTACAGAGGCTTTCAAGTCGCTTGCAAAACAGCTTGCAGGTGACGGCGAGGGCGCAACAAAGCTGCTTGTCTGTACTGTTGACGGTGCAAAGACAAAGAAAGACGCAGTTACCGTTTCAAAAAGCATAATCTGTTCAAGCCTGTTAAAGGCGGCTATGTTCGGTGCAGATGCAAACTGGGGCAGAGTTCTTTGTGCAATCGGCTACAGCGGAGCTGACGTGGACATAACAAAGGTTGACGTTTCGTTTCAATCGTGCAAGGGTGAAATCCTTGTCTGCAAGGATGGCGCAGGCGTAGAATTTTCCGAGGAAAAGGCAAAGGAAATCTTGCTTGAAAAGGAGATAAATATTCTCGTATCATTGAATGACGGCGACGGAAAAGCCGAAGCCTACGGCTGTGACCTCACATACGATTATGTAAAGATTAACGGAGATTATCGAACGTAAAATCTGTTTGCTTGTGCACGAAAAAAGAGAAAGAGAGTTTTATATGAAGAAGATTATTTCAGTACTGTTGAGTTCGTTGATTGTATACATTACTGCTTTTGCAGGAATATTATCGGTATCAGCATCTACTGATGATACAGACGAAAAGCATTACTCAATCATAAGCTCAAAAACAATTACCATTCCCGATAATCAGGTAAGAGTGTTTACTTCAAATCTCACAAAGGATAATTGTTACGGAAACGTTCTTCTGAATAATACAAAGGTTGCAATAAGCGACTGCATTGATACATGTGAAACCATAAACACCGAAAACGGTAAGGAGTATAAAATAGGAATAAACTTTGGTGCATTTTCCTCGATTACTTCGGACAAATACAGCTATGACAAAACAGGCGGCACGTATGAATGGGTGAAATTTAAAATTTATGATTTCGCAAACAGTGGTTTTAATGAAAACGGAACTGTGACCAGACAGAAGGACGACGACATTCACGACTACAATTTTACCAGTGAGGATGATTGCTACAAATCAGCATTATTGATTATCAGCGGAGCGGCAATTACTGTGGCAGCTCCCGATAAAGACGGTTATGTTGAAGCATATATAAGCACAAATCTGGGTGACAAGACAGAATATATGACAGAATTTCTGTATAGAAAAGACGGCAGTTCTACCTTTGGCGGCGGTTCACGCTATAGGTTGTACGGACTTGCAATGGGTGATACCAACCAGAGCGGATATGTCAACATATATGATGCAGGGTTAATTCAAAAGCATATTGCAGGATTGGAAGAATTCGATTCGCTTTCAGAGCATAATGCAGATGTAAATCACGACGGAAGAATCAGTGTTGAAGATGTAACAACAATTCAGAAATACTTAGCAGGACTTGAATATTAAGGGAGATTAAAATGGATACCTCAAAAAGAGCAAAAGTCTTAATACAGGCGATGCCGTATATAAAAAAATACGCAGGCGAAACTATAGTTGTAAAATACGGCGGCAACGCTATGATTAACGAGGACTTAAAGTCAGCCGTAATGAGCGACCTGGTGCTTATGCAGCTTGTCGGAATCAACGTTGTCCTCGTTCACGGCGGCGGTCCCGAAATCAACGCAATGCTCGATGCAGTCGGCAAGGAAAGCCGCTTTGAAAACGGTATGCGTGTTACCGACAAGGAAACGATTGATATTGTTCAGATGGTGCTTGCAGGCAAGGTAAACAAGAGCCTTGTTCAGCTACTTGAAAGTCACGGCGGCAAGGCGCTCGGTTTCTGCGGACTTGACGGCAGACTGCTTATGGCTGAAAAGCTCGTTTCAAGCGTTGACCTCGGTTATGTCGGCGAAATCAAGGAGGTAAATCCTGCTCCGCTCAATAATGCTATGCAGAACGGATACATTCCGATTGTCGCAACCGTTGCAGGCGGCTACGACGGCAATGTCTATAATATCAACGCCGACCTTGCAGCGGCTCAGATTGCCGCAAAGCTCAGTGCAAAAAAGCTTATTTTAATGACCGATATAAGAGGACTTCTGCGTGATGTAAACGATGACGATTCGCTGATTTCCGTTGTAAACGTCAGCGAAGTTCCTATGCTCAAGCGTGACGGAATAATCAAGGGCGGAATGATTCCGAAAATCGACTGCTGTGTTGAGGCTGTCAGAAACGGAGTAAACCGTGCGCACATCATCGACGGCAGACTTGAACATTCAATCCTGCTCGAGCTGTTCAGCGACGAAGGTATTGGCACAATGTTCTATTAAGCCGAGTAAGCGACTCGCAATATTTATTATAATTTTATGGGGTAAAAATGGTTATCAGAGAAATGACAATTGACGATTACGACGAGGTTTACGCTATGTGGCAGACCACCTCAAAGCGTGCGCTGTCAAAGGCTGACGAAAGAAGTCAGATGGAGCGCTATCTCAGCCACAACAGGGGTATGAGTCAGGTAGCCGTAATTGACGGCAGAATCGTGGGAACGGTGCTTGCAGGTCATGACGGCAGACGTGGATTTATCCACCATATGGCAGTTCTGCCCGAGTACAGGCGCAAGCGAATAGGTCATTCCCTTGCCGAAAAGGCTATCGAGATGATAAAATCACAGGGAATCGACAAAACGCATATTTTCTGTTATCAGAACAACGAAACAGGTCAGAGCTTTTGGCGTGACTTCGGCTTTGAAAAGCGTGAGGACGTGTTCGTGTACTCTTTTGACAATGATAAAATAGGATAAAGTTAATTTTACCACACTCAAAAATTTTTATGTTTTTAGAACAATTGTAGGGAACGGCCTTTATTGTTCCGAAAAAACTATCTCTATTATCGGGTAATAATGTTTTATGTACTGCTAATATTTTCTGCCCGATTTGCGTGTCGAGGCACTCGACCGGCGTGCCGTGTCCGAAGTGGCAATCAAACTTTACCGAAAAAACAATAGTTATATTAGAGAATAAACCTTTCCGTAGGGGATGGCTTCCCAGACATCCCGTAAAATCACACAGAAGGAATGATATTTTTGAATACAAAGGAAAAAGATTTAAAATACATAATGCATACCTATGGCAGGTATGACGTTGCCCTCAAATGCGGCAAGGGCGCAGTTGCCTATGACGAAAACGGCAAAAAATACATTGACGTATCCTCGGGTATCGGCGTTAACAGCCTCGGTTACTGCAACGACGGCTGGGTTGAAGCTGTAACAAAGCAGGCAGACACAATTCAGCATATTTCAAACTACTTTTACAGCGAGCAATCAAGCAACCTTGCCGAAAAGCTCTGCACTCTTACGGGAATGTCAAAGGTTTGTTACGGTAACAGCGGCGCAGAGGCTAACGAGTGCGCGATCAAAATTGCTCGTAAATACAGCTTTGACAAGTACGGCGAGGGCAGAAACGGAATTATTACGCTGAAAAATTCCTTTCACGGTAGAACGGTGACAACTCTTTCCGCAACAGGACAGGACGTTTTTCACAACTACTTCTTTCCGTTCACCGAGGGCTTTTCGTACGTTGAGGCAGACGATATGAATGCTCTTAAAAACGCCGTAAATAAAAACACCTGCGCAGTAATGCTCGAGCTTATTCAGGGCGAGGGCGGCGTAAATATCCTCGATAAGGGCTACGTTCAGTCGCTCGTGAAATTCTGCAACGAAAACGATATCCTCGTAATCGTCGATGAAGTTCAGACAGGCATAGGCAGAACAGGCAAGCTGTTTGCCTTCGAAAATTACGAAATTCTGCCCGACCTTGTGACCGTTGCAAAGGGACTTGGCGGGGGACTTCCGATTGGTCTTTGTATGTGCGGTGACAAGCTCAGGGACGTTATGTCGCCTTCAACTCACGGCACAACCTTCGGTGCAAATCCAGTTGTGTGCGCAGGTGCAAATTACGTGCTCGACACGATAACTGCCGACGGCTTTCTTGACGAGGTAAACAAAAAAGGCGCATACATTGAAGAAAAGGTTTCAGAGCTTGAAAACGTTAAGAACGTCCGCAGAATGGGACTTATGATAGGCATTGAGCTTGAAAGCGGCAACGCTCACGACATCGCCGCAAAGTGCGTTGAAAACGGACTGCTCATCATAACCGCAAAGGATTTATTAAGAATGTTGCCTCCGCTTGTTATTACATACGATGAAATTGACGAGGCACTTAATATACTTGAAAAAACATTAAAGGAGAACAATTAAAATGAAGCATTTACTTAAACTTGAGGACTGGTCAACGGAAGAAATCATCAACACATTAAACCTTGCCGACCAGCTTAAATACGAGCAGAAGCACGGCATTGAGCATAAATACTTAAAGGGCAAAACGCTCGGTATGATTTTTGAGAAGTCGAGCACACGCACACGTGTTTCGTTCGAGGTTGGTATGACTCAGCTCGGCGGCTATCCGCTGTTCCTTTCGTCAAACGATTTGCAGATTGGCAGAGGCGAGCCTGTTGAGGACACTGCAAGGGTGCTTTCACGTTTCCTCGACGGAATTATGATTCGTACCTTTGAGCAGAGCGAGGTTGAGGCTCTTGCAGAGTACGGTTCAATCCCGATTATCAACGGCCTTACCGATTACTGCCACCCCTGTCAGGTGCTTGCCGACCTTATGACAATCCGTGAGTTCAAGGGTAAGCTTGAGGGACTCAAGATGTGTTTTATAGGCGACGGCAACAATATGATGAATTCGCTTATCGTCGGTGCATTAAGCACAGGAATGAGCTTTTCAGCCGCATGCCCCGAGGGTTATATGCCGCCCGAGCATATCATTGAATTCGGCAAAAAGTACGGCAAGGATAAGTTTGAAATCGTTACAGACCCTCTTGAAGCCGCAAAGAACGCTGACGTTGTTTACACAGACGTCTGGGCGTCAATGGGACAGGAAGAGGAGAAGAAAATCCGTGAAGCCGCATTCGCAGGCTATCAGGTCAACAAGGAGCTTATGGCTGTTACAAATGAGGAGTGTATGGTGCTCCATTGTCTGCCTGCTCACCGTGGCGAGGAAATCACAGCAGACGTGTTTGAAGAACACGCAAACGAGATTTTCGAGGAGGCTGAAAACCGTCTTCATGCACAGAAGGCAGTTCTCGTTGAATGTATGGCTGACGAAAAACCCGAACACTGATTTTCTGTATTTACCAAATACATTGGGGCAATCTTTTTACGGTTGCCCCATAAATTTAAAAAAATTAAAAAAAGTGTTGACAAACGTAAAAGTATGTAGTATAATATCAATTGTTCTCAAGAGAAAAGTTCTTGAAAAGTTGGTGTTGATGACGCTGAGGGTCCACCTGTTCCCATACCGAACACAGAAGTTAAGCTCAGTGGTGCCGAAAATACTTGGCT
>CACXFS010000050.1 GCA_902766885.1 uncultured Ruminococcus sp.
AAGATTCAAAAAGCAGTGTGCCAGAGCTGGCGTTATTGCTGAGGTTCGCAAGAGAGAAGCTTATGAAAAGCCCTCTGTAAAGCGTAAAAAGAAATCCGAAGCAGCTCGCAAACGCAAATACAGGTAATCAAATTAAGCGGACAGAGCAATCTGTCCGCTTTTTGCTTTATTTTATGATTAAGGTGATACTATGAAAAAAATTCTTGTTTTATTAGGTCCTAACCTCAATATGGTTGGAGTTCGTGAAAAGGGAATCTACGGTACCGAAAGCTCCGAAAGCATTGAAGGTCAGATTAAAGAATATGCCGAAAAGAACGGTTTTTCTGCCGATGTTTTCCAGTCAAATCACGAGGGCGATTTAATTGATAAAATTCACGCCGCAAGGGAATGCTATAACGGTGTGGTAATCAACGCAGGTGCACTTACTCACTACAGCTATGCTCTGCGTGACGCAATTGCCAGCATAAAAATCCCGTTTGTAGAGGTGCATATGTCTAATATTCACGCAAGAGAAGAATTCAGACACACTTCTGTAATAGCTCCTGTATGTGCAGGCCAGATTGCCGGCTTTGGAAAGAACAGTTATTTTCTTGCAATACAGGCACTTAAGGACTTGATGTAATGAACAGCGAAATATTCTGTAAAAGAATTAATACCTTAAAATCAATTCTGAAAAATAATGATGAAGGACTTTTTATTACAAATCAGAAGAACATTGGTTATCTTTGCGGTTTTTTCAACAGTGAGGGTGTTATGCTTGTAACAGCAGAAAAAACATTCCTTTTAGTTGATTTCAGATATATAGAGGCCGCAAAGAAAAAATCATGCTGCTGTGAGGTAATTTGTTTTAGCAAGCTCAGTGCTGATTTGCTCAAAGTTCTTAAAGATAATTCAGTTAAGAAGCTTTATTTTGAAGCGTCTGATATTACAGTGGCACGTTTTAATTCTTTTAAGTCATTATTTAACGAGAATAAAATTGAGTGTGACAGCTCATCAACTCTTGATAATGCTATTTCCAATCTAAGAATAATAAAAGACGAAACCGAGATAGATAAAATTCATAAGGCTCAGAAAATTACAGAAAAAGCTTATAATGAGGTGCTTAATTTTCTTAAAGTCGGAGTCAGTGAAAAGGAAATTGCCGCACGACTTGAATTTTTTATGAAAATGAATGGGGCAGAGGATATTTCATTTGACCTTATTACAATAACAGGCAAAAAGACTTCGCTGCCACACGGAGTTCCGTCTGATGATATTGTAAAAGAGGGTGATTTCTTTACTTTTGACATCGGTGCTGTTTTTGAAGGTTATCACAGTGACACTACAAGAACTGTCGCAATCGGCTACGCAACAGATGAAATGCAGGAAATCTACAGTATCGTGCTGAAAGCCCAGCTTGCGGCTCTTGAAAAAATTAAGAGCGGTACTTTGTGCAGTGAGATTGATAAAACTGCAAGAGATATAATAGAAAATGCAGGCTACGGAAAATATTTTGGTCATTCAACGGGACACGGAGTAGGACTTGACATTCACGAAGCTCCGAATGTTTCACCAAAAAGCGATGTAAAACTTGAAAAAGGTATGATTATAACCGATGAACCGGGTATTTACCTGCCCAACAAGTTCGGTGTAAGGATAGAAGATATGGTTTGTGTAACCGAAAATGGCTGCAAAAACTTTGTTTCTTTGCCAAAAGAGCTTATAATTCTATAAAACACTTGCAATTTTCTTGCTTTTTATGTATAATGTTAAATGTCATATTACGGCAATGCTTTTTTGGCGTATAAACTTAATTTTAGGAGGTATTACTAATGATATCAGCAGGTGATTTCAGAAACGGCGTTACATTTGAAATGGACGGACAGGTTGTTTCAATCATTGAGTTCCAGCATGTAAAGCCCGGCAAAGGTGCTGCGTTCGTTAGAACAAAAATCAGAAATGTTATTACAGGTGCGGTTGTAGAAAAAACTTTCAACCCCAACGATAAATATCCGACTGCGTTTATCGACAGAAAGGATATGGAATACAGCTATTCCGACGGTGACCTTTACTACTTTATGGATACCGAAACATGGGAGCAGATTCCGATTAATAAGAGCGTTCTCGGCGACAACTTTAAGTTTGTTAAAGAGAATATGGTATGCAAGGTTCTTTCATACAAAGGAAGCGTTTTCGGCGTAGAGCCGCCTAACTTTGTTGAACTTCAGGTTACAAAGACTGACCCCGGCTTTAAGGGTGATACAGCTACTAACGCAACAAAGCCTGCTACTCTTGAAACAGGTGCTGAAATCAAAGTTCCTCTCTTTATTGACGAGGGCGAGGTTATTCAGATTGACACAAGAACAGGCGAATATATGGGCAGAGCTTAATCTCTGCAGGAGTTTATTATGAATTTAACTGAAAAAATTTCTTACATCAAAGGACTTGCCGAAGGTCTTAACCTTGACGAGTCAAAGCCCGAGGTAAAGGTAATTAACGCAATTGTTGAGCTTCTTGACGATATGGCTTATTCTGTAAGCGATATGGAGGACCTTTACGATGATTTAAGCGCACAGGTTGACGAAATCGACCAGGATCTCGCAGATGTTGAATCCGACATTTATGACGATGAAGAAGATGATGACTGCGACTGTTGCGATTTTGAGGATGAAGACAATCCTTTTTATGAAGTAACCTGCGGTGCTTGCGGACAGAAACTCAATGTTTCCGAAGATGTTCTTCTTGAGGGCGAAATTGAATGCCCGAATTGCGGCGAACTTCTCGAGTTTGATTTTTCAGACTTATTCGACGAGGACGGCTGTTGTTCAGAAGAAGGATGCACCTGTGGCTGCTGTGATGACGAAGACGTTGAATAATTAATTCACAAATTTACACCTCTCGTATAGAATGTACGAGGGGTGTTTTTTTGCTCTACAACAGACATCGTAAAAGAAAATTCAAAATTTTAAGGCGAATTTTGCTGTCGATTTTTTTAATTATTTTATCTCTCGTTGTATTCTGTGAAATACATCTTTCTGATTTCAGACCTGAATATATCAGAATACAGGCAGAAATTCTGTCTGTAAATTCCGTCTGTGATGCGGCAAATTCAACGCTTGAAAAGCTTGGCTACAGCTATAACGATATTGCAAAAATCAAGTATTCCCAAGATGGCAAGGTACAATCAATAGAAACTGACTCAATAAAAATCAATAAAATTAAGTCCGAAATCACTAAATCAGTACAAAAAGAAATTGCAAAGGTGTATGATAATGAAATAGATATACCTATAGGCGCATTTACCAATATAACCGTTCTTTCTAACTGGGGACCGTCGATTACATTGAGTTTTAACCTGACAGGCAGTTTTTCATCCGAAATAGTAAGTACCTTCGAGCAGGCAGGAATAAATCAGACCGTCCACCATATCAGGCTTATGCTTACTTCAAAAATTATGACAACCTCGCTTGACTATTCGGGAAATATTACCTTTACAACAGATTTTGAAATTGCACAGTCCGTAATAGTAGGAGAAATCCCGTCATCTTACGGAAATCTTTACAGAACATATTAACTTATAAACGTATTAAATTTTATTTTTTATCACATTTGCGTATTGTGGATAAATTTATAATGTTATATAATATTAAATAATACTACGTAATGTAAATTTCAATAATATTATACTATTTTTTATTTTGAGGGTATTTTATGAAAACGGAAATTAAGAAATTAAAGACAAATAAACAGTATATACAATTAACTACTATGCTTCTAACATTGTTTACAGTAATAATATGCGTAGTTTTGACAATAGAAATAACATCTCTAAATTACAGCGCAGCTACAACTCGCACTGTTGTTGCAGGAGTATCTTTGGATAAAACCTCAATCATACTTGGAATAGGAGAAAACTACAAGCTTACAAGCACGACTACTCCCTCAAATGAGAACTCAAGTGTAACGTGGTCCAGTTCAAATACAAGTGTGGCAATGGTTAAAAGTGGCACGGTAACTGCAAAAAGCACCGGAGTAACAACAATAAAGGCAACCACAAAAAATGGCAAAACTGCAAGCTGCAAAGTAACGGTAAAGTTCGCACCAAACAGTGTGAATTTGAATACTAGCAGCGCAACCTTGGGAGTTGGTGAGAATTTCCAGATTAGTGAGTGTACTAACAATGGTAGCTATGCAAACGCAGATAACTTAAAATGGAGCAGTTCAAATCCAAATGTTGCTACTGTAAAAAAAGGTGTCAGCAACAAAGCAACCATTACTGCAAAAGGAACAGGTACAACTACAGTTAAAATCACACTCTACAACGGAAAAACAGCAAGCTGTAAGATAACGGTAAAGCCTGCTCCTACAAGTGTAACCATTAACCCGTCAAATCTGATTTTGGGCGTAGGAGAAAAATACACAATCAGCGAAAGCACCAACAGTGGAAGTTACGCGAATTCTTCAAATCTTGAGTGGAGTAATTCAAATTCAAATGTTATAACTTTTACCAAAGGCAGTGCTAACAAGGCTACTCTGACAGCCAAAAAATCAGGAACTTCTACAATAAAAATCACTCTTTACAACGGAAAAACAGCGACCTGTAAGGTTACAGTCAAATCTGCACCTTCAAGTGTAAAAATTAATCCTACAAGTCTTACTCTTGGTATGGGGGAAACCTGTACTGTATCTGAAACTACAAACAGCGGTAGCTACGCAAATGCTTCTTTCCTAAAGTGGAGCAGTTCGGATTCAAATATCGTTTCTGTTGCAAAGGGCATTGGAAATAAGGCTAATTTAACTGCAAAAAGTACAGGAACGGCAAAAATCACAATTACACTTTATAACGGAAGGACAGCTGCTTGTAATGTGACAGTAAAATCTGCTCCGATCAGTGTTAATGTTAATCCATCAAACCTTACATTATACAGTGGTGAAAGTTATACAATTTCTGAATATACCAATAGTGGGAGTTATGCAAACGCTTCAAATCTCAATTGGAGCAGCTCAAATTTAAACGTTGCGGAAGTTACCAAGGGTAGTGGAAACAAGGCTATTATATCTGCAAAAAGTAAGGGAAAAGCAACGGTTACAATTAAACTTTATAATGGTAAGACTGCATGTTGTAATGTTAAGGTAAAAATAAAGGCTACCTCTCTTGACCTTAACACAAATTCAGTAACTGATCTAAAGGTGGGTGATAGCTGTAAATTGTCATACACCTTGTCTCCTTTGGGCTGTGAACAGCAAAACATTTTCTTTACAAGCTCTGATCCCGACATAGTTTCTGTAGATAACAGTGGTCAGATAACAGGAAAATCAATCGGTTCAGCAATAATTACAGCTAAGACATCATCAGGTCTTTTTGACCAATGTATTGTTAATGTAGTAAGAAATTTAGATGCTGAGTTTCAAGACTTATTAAAAACATTGACTCAGCCTTTATCAATGAATACCGCCGGCAGCACAAGAGCGTTGTATGTTGATAATAAATATTTGTATCATTGCAGTAACGCTAAGCAAGCAGTGTCAAAAGTTGATATTAGTGATGAGTCTGCACCAACTTTAGTAAAAACTGTTGGTGGACACGCCAAAGTTTACACCAGAGGTATTGCAGCCGGCAATGGATATCTCTATGTGCCATATCGTGACCAAAAAGGAGGGACATTCACGTCGTTTGACAGTGATACAGATATTGGCGGCTATCTTGATATAATAAATTTGAATGATTTTACTTTAAAAAACACAATTACATATTCCCGAGAATCTTACAACCCGGGTGACGGAAATGGTACGAGGTATTATGGCAAATCGCATAATGCGGCAACGTATAATGATAAGTATTTATGCGTCACTCAACAGATAGGAGGTTGGTTGTTGTATGATATTTCGACAACACCGGATAATCCAACGTTATTGTATAAATATGACAATAGAGCGCAGTCTTGTATAGAATCTGCAAGCGGTGAGGGCGTTACAGAATTTCAAAAGCCTGCTTTTTACACTGACGGTACAACGGTTTATCTTGCGATATCAGGTTACGATCGAGATTTGGTGAAGATTTATGATTTATCAACACCTGACGCTCCTGTTTGTGTTTACACTTGCAATATCAGGCAGATATCAAACAATAATCTTAACCAAGCTACAAATCACACCATGGGATTAGTATGTAATTTTCCCTATATTTACTGTACTGTTGCGCCCTTACACGGTAAAACGAATGACCTTGAGAACACCATAGCAGGAGTTGCAGTTCTGAACGTTAGTAATATTAACAATGTGCAGACAAAAATATTTACTATTCCAAACGAGTATAGAACGGTTAACGCGGGCGGCGAAACTTCTCCTCAAAGCATAGCAATTACAAAAAATCATCTTATAATGGATAATTTTGATAAGGGAATATCTGTCTGGTCTTTAAGTAATCCTTCTCAGCCTGATTTTTTAGGTAATTTAGATACAGGGGCAACCAAGGTATGCAGTGTTTTGTCAACCGATGACGGCAGGGCATTTGTGGGTACAGAGTTTCAGGGAGGCAATCTTACAATGTATCGGGGATTATAACGAAATACTAAAGGGACAGCTTTGAAAAATATAAAATTTCTGTATGAATTTTATATAGATTTTAATTAGTTACGCGTGATAATATAAATCTATACTTCTGTATTAGAAATAGTCGTAATAATTTGAAATCCATGTGAAAAATATTGAAAAACGATATAATTTGTGGTATACTAAAACAGTTAATACAATGGGTAAGGAGGGCATTTATTTGGCTGATATCATAAATCCGGCTGATAAACTGTCTGAAAAGCAATCTGAGTATATGAAACTGATTGCTGAAATTATGGAAATTAGAAAAAGAGGCGAAAAACCGCTCGCTTTTGTAAGAACATACGGCTGTCAGCAGAATGTTGCAGACAGCGAAAAAATAAAAGGTATGCTTGCTCAGTCGGGCTTTGATTTTGTTGACGCTCCCGACGATGCTGACTTTATTCTTTTTAATACCTGCGCAGTCAGAGAACATGCAGAGGATAGAGTGTTCGGAAATGTAGGTGCTCTCAAAAACCTGAAAAGAAAGCACCCGCAGATTTTAATTGCTCTTTGTGGCTGTATGATGGAGCAGGAACATATTGCAAACAGAATCTACAACAGCTTTCCGTTTGTCGGTCTTGTATTCGGCACTCACTCACTGCATCATTTTCCCGAATTAATGTATAATTCACTTGTCAACGGAAAGCGTATTATAGAACGTGGAAACGATGACAACAAGCTCTACGAGGGTATTCCCGTAAGACGTGACGGCAGCTTTAAGGGTTGGTTGCCGATAATGTACGGTTGTAATAATTTCTGTACCTATTGCATTGTGCCTTATGTAAGAGGACGTGAGCGCAGCCGTGACAAGAAAATAATCATCTCAGAAGCGAGAGAGATGATTCAAAGCGGCTACAAAGACATAACTTTACTCGGTCAGAATGTAAATTCCTACGGTAAAAATCTGCCAGACGGAGTGAATTTTGCAAGACTTTTAAGTGAAATTGATTCAATTGACGGTGATTACTGGCTCAGGTTTATGACATCACATCCAAAGGACTGTTCAAAGGAGCTTATTGATACAATCGCAAACGGAACGCACATAAGCAAACATCTTCACTTGCCGTTTCAGAGTGGCTCTGATCGAATTTTAAAGGCGATGAACAGGCATTATGACAGAAAAAAATACCTTGAAATTGTTAATTACGCCAAAGAGAAGATTGAAGATGTATCGCTTACAAGCGATATAATCGTAGGCTTTCCCGGTGAAACTTATGAGGATTTCAAGGAAACCCTTTCACTAATTAAAGAGGTTGAATTTACATCATTGTTTACTTTCATCTTTTCACCCAGAGTCGGCACGCCTGCTGAGAAGATGGACGACCCTATACCATATGAAGAAAAGTCAAAGTGGTTCAGAGAACTTCTTGACGTTCAGGAGGAGATTGCAGCAAAACGCTGTTCTTCAATGGTAGGAAGAATTGAAAAGGTTCTTATCGAGGGCGAAACAGGCAAAAACGATGAATTAACCGGCAGGACAAGCGGTAACATAATTGTTGAGCTGAAAGCTCCTGCTGATTTAATCGGAACATTTCAGAATGTTAAGATTACAAAAGCACGTAACTGGATTCTCAAGGGAGAATTAGTATAAATTAAAAAAACGGAGGTAAAATTATGGATATTATTACACAGGCAAGGGAACTTGGAAAGGCAATTCAGAAGGAAGAATCATACATCAGATTACAGGAGGTTCAGACAAAAGCAGACGCTGACACAGAACTTCAGAACTTAATCGGTGAATTTAACCTCAAGAGAATGTCAATCAACAACGAGGCTTCCAAAAAGGAAAGAGATCAGGACAAGCTTGCACAGCTTAACACTGAAATGAGAGAAGTTTACTCAAAGATTATGTCAAATGAGAATATGATTGCATATAACGATGCAAAGGAAGAATTTGACGTTGTTGCAAACAGAGTACTTGCAATTGTTCAGCAGTCCTGCGAGGGCGCAGATCCCGAAACTGCCGATTATTCACAGTCATCCTGCTCCGGTAGCTGTGAATCCTGCGGCGGCTGCCACTGATTTGATTTAGTTTAAACAAAAAGGGTGTGAGATTATGGCGGAGTTATCTCCGATGATGAAGCAGTATTTTAAAATTAAAGAAGAAAATAAGGACAGCATTTTGTTCTTTCGTCTTGGAGATTTCTACGAAATGTTCTATGATGATGCAAAGCTTGCGTCAAAAGAGCTTGAACTCACACTTACAGGCCGTGACTGCGGTCAGGACGAACGTGCGCCGATGTGCGGCGTGCCTTTTCACAGCTGTGAGGGCTACATAGCCCGTCTTGTGGCAAAGGGCTACAAGGTTGCAATTTGCGAACAGACCGAGGACCCTGCAAAGGCAAAGGGGCTTGTTAAGCGTGACATAATTCGTGTTATTACACCCGGTACGGTTATGGAGTCGAGTATGCTCGACGAAAGCAAGAACAACTACATCTGCTGTATGTTTGCAAAGAATAAACATATCGGTATTTGTTTCTGTGATATTTCTACAGGAGAATTATACGCTACCGAGATTTCGGGCAAGGATTCTTATAATGTTCTCACAAGTCAGCTTGCAAGCTACAATCCAAGGGAAATTCTTATCGGCGGAGATATTGTAAAAATCAAGGAACTGCCTAAATTTATCAAGACAAAGCTTTCAGCAGGCGTTGAAATGCTTGAAGATGATAAATTTGATTACAACCTTTGCAAAAATGCCGTTTCTGAGCATTTTAAAGATGAATCTGAAAGTGTAGCTGACAGTGAAGTGCTTGTATCTTCAATCGGTGCTTTGCTTTCATATCTGAAAGATACGCAGAAAAGCGGACTTGAACGCATAAATCACATTGAGCTTTACAGCGAAAGTCAGTATATGCGCCTTGACTACAACACTCAGCGCAACCTTGAGCTTACGCAGACAATGCTTACAAAAGAAAAACGTGGCTCTCTGTTGTGGGTTATTGATAAGACCAAAACCGCAATGGGCAAAAGGCTTATTCGTTCGTGGCTTGAGCACCCTCTGATGAATATTTCATCAATAAATAATCGTCAGTCGGCGGTTGAGGAACTTGTAAATAACACAATGCTCCGACTTGAAATTACCGACATTATCTCGGGCATTTTTGATATTGAACGACTGATGACAAAAATCGTCTACGGTTCGGCAAATGCTAGAGATTTGCGTTCGCTTTGCTCGGCTATTCAGAATCTTCCGAGAATTTCGGAGTTTATTTCCGATTGTAACGCATCATATCTGAAAAAGATTTATCATGATATTGATACGCTTGATGATATATTCAATCTGATTGACAGTGCAATTGTTGAAGAACCTCCCTTTACAATAAGAGAGGGCGGAATGATTAAGCGAGGATATAACGAAGAACTTGATTCCGTAACAGGCGATATGAACAACTCAAAGGATATCCTTGCTAAAATTGAGGCTGACCAGAGAGAAGCTACGGGCATTCCCAAGCTCAAAGTCGGTTACAACAGAGTATTCGGTTATTATATAGAAGTAACAAATTCTTATAAAGACCTTGTGCCCGATACTTACATAAGAAAGCAAACTCTTACTAATTGCGAAAGATATATAACGCAGGACCTAAAAGAAGTTGAGGGAAGAATCCTCGGTGCAAAAGACAGGTCTGTTGCACTTGAGTTTTCTATCTTTGATACTATAAGAAAAACTGTTGCAGATAATCTTGAGCGTATTCAAAAAACTGCAAAGGCAATTGCAACACTTGATGTTATTACTTCGCTTGCAAATGTAGCGTCGGACAACCGTTATGTACGTCCCGACGTAAATCTTTCATCTGCAATAAGAATCAAGGATTCACGTCACCCTGTTGTTGAGGCACTTTTAAAGGACTCACCTTTTGTTCCGAATGATGTATATCTTGACAGCAACAGCGACAGGGTAGCAATAATCACCGGTCCGAATATGGCGGGTAAATCTACATATATGCGTCAGATTGCCCTTATTGTGCTTATGGCTCAGATGGGTAGCTTTGTGCCGGCTTCTTCTGCTGTAATCGGCATTGTTGACAGTATTTTTACAAGAGTCGGTGCGTCTGACGATTTGGCTTCGGGACAGTCAACCTTTATGGTTGAGATGAGCGAGGTAGCAAATATTGTAAAAAATGCAACTACAAAAAGTCTGCTTATTCTTGATGAAATCGGCAGAGGTACTTCTACCTTTGACGGTATGAGTATTGCAAGAGCCGTGCTGGAATTCTGTGCAGATAAAAAGAAGCTCGGAGCAAAAACGCTGTTTGCTACTCACTACCACGAGCTTACCGTAATGGAAAATCTGCTTGACGGTGTGAAAAATTACAGCATAGCCGTAAAAAAACGTGGCGATGATATAACATTTTTGCGCAGGATTGTTCCGGGCGGTGCAGACGACAGCTTTGGTATTGAAGTTGCAAAGTTTGCAGGAGTGCCGCAGTCAATAATTAACCGTGCAAAAGAAATTCTCTCGGAGCTTGAAAGCGGCGACGGGGGAAAGGTTGAAATAATTAAAGAAGAAAATGACGATATGCAGCTTTCACTTTTAGGTGCAGTGCAAAGCCCAGTTATTGATAAGCTGAAAGCGGCTGATTTAAATACACTTACCCCGATAGAAGCAATGAATTTGCTTTATGAATTAAAGAGTATGATTTAATATATTTTGAAAGGCGGTGACAATATGGGTGTTATTAATGTTCTTGACAAGCACGTTGCAGAGCTTATTGCGGCAGGCGAGGTTGTTGAACGTCCTGCTTCCGTGATAAAGGAGCTTGTGGAAAATTCAATAGACGCAGGTGCTAAGAATATCACCGTTGAAATTAAAAACGGCGGAACAACCTTTATGCGTGTCACCGACGACGGATGCGGAATCTTGAAAGAGGACATCAAGGTAGCTTTTTTAAGACACGCAACGAGCAAGGTAAAATTTGAAAATGACCTTGACTGTATATCTACTCTTGGTTTCAGGGGTGAAGCACTTGCCTCAATTTGTGCAGTTTCAAGGTTACAGCTTATTACAAGAAATATAAATGAAGAAATCGGCTCAAGCTATGAAATTGACGGCGGAGAAGAAGTTTCCTTTGATGATGCAGGCTGTCCTGTTGGCACTACATTCATCATCAGGGATTTATTCTACAACATTCCCGCGAGAGCGAAGTTCTTAAAAAAGGACGTTTCCGAGGGAAATGCTGTATCAAATATTATTGATAAGACAGCACTTTCGCATCCCGAAATTGCATTTACCTATATAAAAGACGGCAAACAGGCACTAAAAACCTTTGGCGACGGAAAGCTTATCTCAGCTATATATTCCGTATTCGGCAAGGATTTTGCAAACGGGTTGATTCCTGTTGAATATGAGCTTGACGCAATAAAAATTACCGGCTATGTTTCAAAGCCTGTCAACTCTCGTCCTAACAGGAATATGCAGAATTTCTTTATCAACGGTCGTTATGTCAAGACGAGAACGGCTATGGCGGCTATTGAAGAAGCGTTCAAAGGCTCAATAATGGTCGGCAAATTTCCATCCTGCGTACTTAACATCGAACTTCCCTTTGAAATGATTGACGTTAATGTTCACCCTGCAAAAATTGAAGTGCGTTTTATAAACGAAAGGCCTGTTTTTGATGCAGTCTACCACTCAGTAAAGTCTGCACTTATGAAGTTTGACAGCCGTAAAAACGCATCATTTAAAAATAACACAGTATTTAACGAACGCAGTAATTTCAATCCATTCAATAATGCACAGGCTATACTTCCGAAGAAAAACGAAACGCCAAAAGTTACACCGGTTTCACCGGCAAAACCGGACACAACTCAGAACAAAGATGATTTTAATCCTTTTGAAAATGTGAGTTTTAGTTCAGATAAAACTGAAAAGCCTGTTGAGCCGAAAAGAAAGAGTATTGACAATATAAAGCTTTCAGATTCGGGAAATCCGTTTAATCTTTATTCAAAACAGGCTGTAAATAACGCTAAAAAAGAGGCTGCATTTAAACCTCAACAGGAAATTATTTCTTCAATACTTGCAGAGCCAAAACAGAATAAAGTAACTATTGAAAAGAAAAATCAACCTGAAACTTCTGAAAGTGATAAAAATCAATTTGACTTGGTTGATACAGAAACTAAATCTGATTCTATTTTAATTAATCAGAATGAAACAGAAATTAAGTACATCGGAGAGGCGTTTGGTACATATATAATTGCAGAAAAGAATAAGAAAGAGATTCTTTTTATTGACAAACACGCTGCACACGAACGTATGATTTACGAAAAACTGAAAGCTGAAAAAGCGGCTTCGTTTTCTCAGATTCTTCTTCAGCCGATAACCGTAACGCTTGAGAAATCCGAGTATGATGCAGCAATAAACAACCTTGACATGTTCAAAACCTGCGCTTTTGACGTTGAGGACTTCGGCAACAGCACTGTAATTGTACGAAGTGCACCTCAATACCTTGACGCCGCAGATATAAGCGACTGTATTGCCGAAATGGCAGATTATATCGCAATGGGTAAAAATGATATTTTTACCGAAAAAATGGATTGGTTCTATCATAACGTAGCATGTCGTTCTGCTATAAAGGCAGGGAACAAGAGTACACCTCAGGAACTGATTGACATTGTAAAAAAACTCGAAGAAAATCCTCAGATTAAATACTGTCCACATGGCAGACCTGTTTGCATAGTTATGACAAAAAATGAAATTGAAAAGCAATTTGGCAGGGTGTGATATTCTGGAAAATCAAATAAAAGTTGTTTCAATTGTCGGTCCTACCGCATCGGGCAAAACTAAGCTTGCCGTAAAACTCGCTCAGCATTTCAACGGTGAAATTGTTTCAGCCGACTCAATGCAGATTTACAAGGGAATGCAGATTGCTACTGCAAAGCCTACAATTGAAGAAACACAAGGTGTAATACATCATCTTATAGATTTTGTTTCTCCTGATGAAACCTATTCGGTTGCGATGTTCGTAAAGGACGCATCAAAGTGCATAACAGATATTAATTCAAGAGGAAAGCTTCCTTTTATCGTCGGCGGAACTGGACTATACGTTGATTCGCTTCTTAATAATATAACTTTCAGTGATGAACAGCGTGATGAAAAGCTATCGCTTGAGCTTTATAAAATCTACGAGGAGCAGGGAATAGATACACTGCTTAAGATGCTTTCTGAGTTTGATATGGATTCTGCCAACAGATTGAAAGCTGAAAGAAACCCTAAAAGAATAATACGTGCAATAGAATTTTATAAAACAACGGGTATAACAATTACAGAACAAAACGAAAAGTCAAAGCTTGTAAAAAGTCCTTACAGTCCTATAAAAATTGGTCTTAATTTTAAAGACAGGGCAAAGCTTTACGAAAGAGTAAACAAGCGTGTCGACTTAATGCTTGAAAAAGGACTTATAGATGAAGCAAAGGACGTCCTTGCAAATAAATTGAGCTTTACATCTGTCAAAGCAATCGGCTACAAAGAGCTTTTACCATATATTAACGGTGAAAAAACTCTTGATGAATGTGTTGAAAAGCTTAAAATGGAAACACGTAGATATGCTAAACGACAGATTACATGGTTCAAAAGAGATTTAGATATTAACTGGCTTTATGCAGATGAATATAATTCTTTTGAAGAATTACTTGCACAAGCTGTTGAAATAATAAAAAAAGGATAATTTTATGGATAAATTACTTTTTAAGCGAATACTTGTAACAGCGCTTACAATTTTAGCGCTTATCTATGTTGCTTATCTTCTTATCAGTGCAAATTTTGATATGTATCCCACTGAAAATGCTGTGCAGACTACAGTGACTAATAAAATTTTCACTAATGCATTTATTATCAGAGATGAGAATGTTATAACTAACAACACTTCGGGAGTGCTTTCATATTCCTGTTACGAGGGTGAAGAAGTAAAGGCAGGCGGTGAAATTGCAAAGATTTATGAAACCGAGGAAGACGCTCTGGCTCAGACAACTGCCGCCGCTCTTGAAAAACAAAAAAATTCACTTGAAACGCTTCAGAAGAATAATTCAGTCAATACCGTAGGAATTGATACTATCAACAATTCAATACATAATAATCTTATAACTTATCTTGACGATATTAATAATGGTGAGTTATATTCTGCGTTGTCTGATTCATATAATCTGCTTTCGTCAATCAATCAGCGCCAGCTTTACACAGGCAAGTACACAAACTTTAATTCTGAAATTTCAAGCTTGCAGTCACAGATTGACAGCTTACGCAATTCATCGGGTAATAGCATAGGTACAATAAAAACCGATAAAGCAGGGTATTTTTCAGAATACTGTGACGGATATGAAAACTCGATAAAGTATTCCGATATTGACAGAATCAAACTAAGTGATTTGGAGAATGTAAAAAAGTCCGAGATTTCAGACAGCAACGCAGGGAAAATTATCAGCAGTTTAAACTGGTATGTAGCCTGCAAGGTGTCTGCAGATGAAGCAACAGAGCTTTCACTATGGGACGGAAATGTAACCATACTTTTCTCTGATGCTGCAACAGACAGTGTACCTGCTTCAATTTACAGAATACATCAGGAAACACCTGATTCAGATGCACTTGTTGTTCTCAAATGTGATTATATGGACGAGGGATTAATTGAAGCAAGACAAGAGCCTGTTGAAATCGGACTCGGAACCTATACCGGACTTCGCATAAGCAAACGTGCAATCCACGACGATTATGTTACAAAAACTACTTATGACGATAACGACAATAAGCATACCGAGAAGAAAAAGGTACAGGGCGTATATGTGCTTTATGGCAGTGAAGTCCAGTTTAAGCAGATTTCAATTCTTTATGCTGACGACGACTATGTTATATGTGATACTTCTCCCGAAGAAGATGAATTGTTCAACGGAGAGACGGTTTCGCTTTATGATAAGGTAATATTAAAGGGAGATGATTTGTATGACGGCAAGGTCATTGAGTGACGTCGAATACAACTATAAATTAATAAATGAAAGAATTGCCGAAGCTGCACAAAAGGTTGGTAAGAGCAGAGATGATATAACTTTTCTTGCTGCTACCAAAACTGTTGAGCCCGAGGTTATAAACCATGCAATAAGCCTTGGACTTGACCATATCGGCGAAAACAAGGTTCAGGAACTTTTGTCAAAATACGATAGCTACAACCTTGAAAAGTGTTCGTTGCAGTTTATCGGTCATCTCCAGACAAACAAGGTAAGGCAGATTGTCGATAAAGTGGATTTAATTCAGTCAGTTGACTCCGTAAAACTTGCAAAAGAAATTGCAAAGCAATCCTTGAAGCTTAATAAGACTACAGACATTCTTGTTGAAGTCAATATTGGCAGAGAGGAAAATAAATCGGGTGTGTATCCTGAAAACCTCGAAGAACTTCTATGCGAAATATCGAAAATTGAGGGAATTTCGGTCAAAGGACTGATGACAATACCCCCTATTTGTGATAATAAACATAAAATTTCTAAATATTTTAATAATATGCATAATATATTTATTGACATATCGCAAAAAAAATTAGATAATATAAGTATGACTATTCTTTCAATGGGAATGTCTGCCGATTATTATGAAGCGATATTGGAAGGCGCCAATATGGTAAGAATAGGTTCGTCGCTTTTTGGCGCAAGAGATTACACATAATTTTAGGAGGAAATATAAATGGCTGGAATTGTTGATAAGTTTAAGCGTATGTGGGACGCACCGGACGATGAGTATCAGTACGATGAGTACGGATATGCCGACGAAGGTGACGACGGTTACGAAGAAGAACAGCCCGCAAGGGAAAGAGAACGTGACAGAGAAAGAGACAGAGAAGTCGGCGGAAGAAATAAGGTAGTAAATATCAACGCAACTGCAAAACTTCAGGTTGGTATTTTCAAACCCGAAAGATTCGGCGAGGAAACACGCTCAATTGCTGATGAGCTTATGAAAACTCATACTGTTGTTCTTAACCTTGAAGATACAAACAAGGATATGGCAAGAAGAATTCTTGATTTCTTAAGCGGTGTTGCTTATGCTAACAGAGGTAAAATCAAGAGAGTTGCTACAAATACATACATTATTATTCCGAGTAATGTTGATCTTACAGGCGACGATTTACTCGATGAATTAGAAAACAGCGGTGTATACTTCTGATAAAGACGAGCTTTTTTACTCAAAGCTTGATGACGCTGTCAGTTTGTGCTATACCCGTCTGAAACCGTATTTCTTACCGTTTCTGAGTGAACGCAGACAAGCTTTATCTGAGAAATATTTAAGGTCTGTTTGTTTTGAAAACTTCTGCTTTTTCGGCGGTTATGAAAACAGTGAGCGAAAAATGCTTGCTTTGTGTTATGATGACGTTCAGCCTGAATTTCCTATTTCGGCTCTTGAATTTCGTTACCGCAATTGTGATAAGCTCAATCACAGGGATTTTCTCGGTGTTCTGATGTCACTCGGTATAGAACGTGAAACTGTCGGGGACATTCTTGTAGATGACGGAAGAACTATTGTTTTTGTAAAAAGTGACCTTAAAGATTATATTGTTTCGCAGATTTCCAAAATCGGCAATGTAGGAGTAAAAATCAATGACGCCGATTTATCAAAGCTACCTAAAGGCAGAGGAACTGAGGAATTATCGCTTGTTGTTTCCTCACTAAGACTTGATAATATCGTTGCAGCCGTAGCGGGAATGTCGCGAGAAAAGACAAAGTCATTTATTCTGACAGGCAACGTCAGTCTTAATTATATTCAGACAATGAATATCAGTCAGCAAACCGTTGCAGGAGATGTACTGATTATTCGGGGAAAAGGAAAATATATTCTGAACGCCGTTATGGGTGAAACAAAAAAAGGACGTATCAGGATTTCTCTTATTCATTTTAGATAAGGAGTGCATAAATATGCTTACAATTGATGAAATTAAAAATATCAGCTTCAGAAAAGCTACCCTTAGCGGCGGCTACAGAGCAGAAGACGTTGATGCTTTTATTGACGAGGTTATTGCTTCGTTTGAACAGCTTAAAAAAGAAAAAACAAATCTTGTTCATAAAATAGACATACTTGCTACTCGTGTTGAGCAGTATAAATCAGATGAAGAAACTGTCAGAAACGCACTTTTAGCATCGCAAAAGGTTTCTGATGCCTGCATCAGAGAGGCAAAGGAGAAGGCTGCGAAAATTGTACGTGACGCTGAGAATAAGGCACAGGCACTTCTTGTTGACGCTAATAAGATGACTGCTATTGAGAAGGAGAATTACCTCCAGCTCCAGTCAGACGCAGTTGCACTCAGAAATGAACTGATTGAGCTTTACAGAAATCACATTAAAGCTATTGATGACCTTCCCACATCAGCTGATCTTGAAGATTCTAAAAAGACGCTTGATGAAAAATATCCTACAGAAGATATAAAAGATGAGCCTGCTCACGAGGAAATTGAATCTCATTTTGAAGAGCAGAGCGAAGAAAAAGCTGTTGCCGAAGATGTCGCTGAGGAAAATTTCAGCGTAAAATCTGAGCCTGCACCAAAGCGATCGGGCAAATTTGCTCACCTGAAATTCGGCGACAACTATGATGTTTCTGCTGAATAATTTCAAATTTATAGATATTGGAGAGAATATATAAAATGTCCCAGGATTATAATTCTACGCTTAATCTTCCGAAAACCGACTTCCCGATGCGTGCAGGTCTTCCGAAAAGTGAACCTGTCACTCTTAAAAATTGGGAAGAAGAAAAGATTTATGAAAACCTCATGGAAATCAACGAGGGTAAGCCTCTCTTTGTTCTTCATGACGGACCGCCTTATGCAAACGGCAATATTCACCTCGGTACTGCACTCAATAAGATTCTTAAGGACTTTATCGTAAGATATAAAAATATGTCAGGCTTTAAAGCTCCTTATGTTCCCGGTTGGGATACTCACGGTCTGCCTACAGAACTTAAAGCAAGAAAAAAGGCCGGTGTTGGCAGCTCTGCTGATATTTCCGAGCTTGAACTTCGTAAAATGTGCCAGGAGTTTGTAGAAGGCTATATCGACGATCAACGCAATCAGTTCAAAAGACTCGGTGTAATCGGTGAATGGGACAATCCTTATATTACTCTTACTCACGATTTTGAAGCCGAGCAAATCAGAATCTTTGCGGAAATGGCTTGCAAAGGCTACATTTATAAAGGCTTAAAGCCTGTTTACTGGTGTCCGGAATGTAAAACTGCTCTTGCTGAGGCTGAAATTGAATACGCAGAGGATCCCTGCCATTCTATCTACGTTAAGTTTAATGTAACCGATGACCTTGGAAAATTCTCTGCTATGGGAATTGACCCGAAAAAGGTATATTTTGTAATCTGGACAACAACAACATGGACTTTGCCCGGTAACGTTGCAATTTGCGTTGGTCCTTCATTTGATTATGCTGTAATCAAATGCGGCGACGAATACTATGTAATGGCTGAAGAACTCTACAAGAGCGCTATGGAAGACGCTGAAAAGACTGATTATGAAGTCGTTGCAACGATCAAGGGTTCTGAGCTTGAATATATGAAGACTGCTCATCCGTTTATGGACAGAGAGTCTGTTGTAATTGTCGGTGACCACGTAACTCTTGAAAGCGGTACAGGTTGTGTTCATACTGCACCCGGTCACGGTGTAGAGGACTATGACGTTTGCCGCAATTATCCCGAAATTCCGATTATTGTTCCTGTTGACGAAAACGGTGTTCTCACGGAAGAAGCAGGTATGTTTGCAGGTCTGAAAACCGCTGATGCTAATAAGCCTATTGCTGAACACCTTGAAAAAATCGGTGCATTGTTTGCTCTCAAAAAGATTATCCACCAGTATCCCCACTGCTGGAGATGTAAAAATCCCGTTCTTTTCCGTGCTACAGATCAGTGGTTCTGCTCTGTTGACGACTTCAAGGATGACGCAGTAAAGGCAATTGATGAAGTTGAATGGATTCCCGGATGGGGCAAAGACAGAATTACCTCAATGGTAAGAGAAAGAAAAGACTGGTGTATTTCACGTCAGAGAAAATGGGGCGTTCCGATTCCGATTTTCTACTGTGAAGAATGCGGAGAGCCGCTTATTGACAAAGAGGCAATGCTTGCTGTTGCCGACTTATTCGGCAAGGAAGGCTCAAACGCTTGGTTTACTCTTACTGCTGAGGAGATTCTTCCAAAGGGCAAAAAATGCTCAAAGTGCGGATGCACTTCATTTACTAAAGAAAAAGATATTATGGATGTTTGGTTTGACAGCGGTTCTTCACACGCTGCTGTGCTTAAAAACCGTCCATACTTAAAGTGGCCTGCTGACCTCTACCTTGAGGGTGCAGACCAGTACAGAGGCTGGTTCCAGTCTTCGCTCCTTACTTCCGTAGCTACAATGGGAACAGCTCCCTATAAGGCTGTTCTTACTCACGGCTGGGTTGTTGACGGCAAGGGCAGAGTAATGCACAAGTCACTCGGCAACGGTATTGACCCGCAGGAGGTTATCGACCAGTACGGTGCTGATGTATTAAGACTCTGGGTTGCATCTTCTGACTATCATGCAGACATCAGAATTTCTCCCGATATTCTTAAGCAGCTTTCAGAAGCTTACAGAAAAATCAGAAATACTGCAAGATATATCCTCGGTAACCTCAACGGCTTCAATCCCGATGAGAATATGGTTTCTCTTGACGAACTTATGCCTATTGACAAGTGGGCGCTAGCAAAGCTTAATATTCTTATTGACAAAGTTAAGGAAGCATATGATAAGTATGAATTCCATATTGTATATCATGCTATTCATAACTTCTGCGTTGTAGATATGTCAAACTTCTATCTTGATGTTCTTAAAGACAGGCTTTACACTGAGAAATCAGACAGCAAGGCTCGCCGTGCGGCTCAGACTTCTATATACATCATTTTAAATGCAATGACAAGAATGATTGCACCGATTCTTGCATATACTTCTGATGAAATCTGGAAATATATGCCTCATTCATCAAGCGAGAAGGCAGAGCACGTTATTTATAACGAGATGCCTGAAAAGGTAGACATTACAATTGATGATGACTTTATGGCTTTCTGGGATGAAATTCATGAGTTAAGAGATGATGTTAAGAAGTCACTTGAAACATTTATCAAGGACAAAACAATCAAGAGTTCTCTTGAAGCAAAAGTAACGCTTGCAGCGAGCGGTGATAAGCTTGCTTTCCTTAAGAAAGCTGAAAACGAGCTTGCAACTGCATTTATTGTATCGGAAGTTGAAATCGTAGAAAATTCTTCTGAACTTGAAATCAAAATTGAAAAGGCAGAGGGCGAAAAGTGTGAACGCTGTTGGGTTATTTCAAAGACTGTCGGAGAAAACAGTGAACACCCCACACTTTGCTCACGTTGCTGCGAAAACTTAAAATAATAATTTTAATAAATCGGTGTGTTTTGCCACACCGATTTGTTCTAATCGTATTTTGGAGGAATTTATGCCGTTTATTTCACTGATAATCGGAGCGGTACTTGTTATAATTGACCAGATAATTAAGTATTTTGTTTCAGTTTATCTTCAGCCTGTTGGTTCCGTAAGTGTAATTGATAATTTATTCAGCCTGACATATGTAGAAAATAAAGGCGTTGCATTCGGTATGTTTTCTGATATGCGTTGGGTTTTCGTTGCACTTACGTCCGTTTTGCTTGCAATCATAATATTTTATATGTTTAAGAAAAGACCTAAAGGTAAGTTTTTTTATGTATGTGCCGCTTTAATAATCGGCGGTGGAATCGGAAATCTGATTGACAGAATCTTTTACGGCTACGTTATAGATTATCTTAGCTTTTCATTTTTCCCTCCGGTGTGTAATTTTGCTGACTATTGCATTACAGCAGGCACAATTATGCTTGTAATTTATCTTTTGTTCTTCTCTGACGTACTTGACAGCTCAAAAAAGGCAAAGATAAAAAATGACTGAACATAGATTGATTTGTAATGAAAGCGGAATAAGACTTGATAAGTTTATTTCCGTTGCTGATGTTGGTTTATCACGAAGTGCCGCTGTGAATCTGATTGAAAATTCAGGCGTTACTGTTAATGAAAAGCCGGTTGATAAAAAGTACAAGCTTTCAGCAGGCGATGTCGTAGTTTTGCAGGTTCCCGATCCAGTTCCTTATGAAGCAAAGGCTGAAAATATACCTCTTGATATAGTTTATGAGGATGATTATCTGCTTGTTGTAAATAAGCCAAAAGGAATGGTAGTTCATCCTGCCGCAGGCAACTATGACGGAACTTTGGTAAATGCTCTTTTATATCATTGCGGTGACAGTCTGTCAGGGATTAACGGAGTGCTCCGTCCCGGAATTGTTCATCGAATAGATAAAGACACAAGCGGACTTCTTATTGTTGCTAAAAACGATTTTGCTCACGCACACCTTGCAAAGCAGATTAAAGACCATTCTTTTACAAGAGAGTACGAAGCCGTTGTTTTTGGCAATCTAAAAGCTGACGAAGGCACAGTTGATGCTCCGATAGGAAGAAATCCTAATGACAGAAAGAAAATGTGTGTTACTGCAAAAAACAGCAAAAACGCCGTTACACATTATTCTGTTATCAGAAGATACAAAGGCTATACTCATATTAGGTGCGTGCTTGAAACAGGAAGAACGCACCAAATAAGAGTTCACATGGCTTATCTCGGTCATCCTGTTGCAGGCGATACTGTTTATGGAGTAAAGAATGAAAAAGTTTCCTTTGTCGGTCAGTGCCTGCACGCACGTAAGATAGGTTTTATTCATCCAAAAACTGAGGAATATTTAGAGTTTTCTTCACAATTGCCTGATTATTTTACTGATTTTTTAACTAAACTCAATAATATAAGCAAATAATTTGCTTTTTTTGAAAAAAACTCTTGAATTATTTTTCCTTTTATGATATTATTAATAGGCATTTGATACCGTCGTTACTCACGACGCGGTTCAAATAACGGCTTAGCCGTCATTTTGAAGCTGATAGTCCGCTGCCGAAAGGTATGAATATCGGGAAAATTAGGAGGATAAAAATGGACGCATTAAAAACAATTGCTGCCGGTTCTGTCAAGGATACTACTCCTCAGTTCAGCATCGGTGATACTGTAAAGGTATCGGTAAACATTCGTGAAGGCGAAAGAGAAAGAATCCAGATGTTCGAGGGTACTGTTATTGCTAAAAGAGGCAGTGGCGTAGCTGAGACATTTACTGTAAGACGTGTAGCTTACGGCGTAGGTGTTGAGAGAGTGTTCCCGCTCCATTCACCCAACGTTAAAGACGTACAGGTTGTTCGTTACGGTAAGGTTCGCAGAAGCAAGCTCTACTATCTCCGTGACAGAGTTGGTAAGGCTGCTAAGGTTAAAGAG
>CACXFS010000051.1 GCA_902766885.1 uncultured Ruminococcus sp.
CCGTATCATCAACATTCATTGGAATTTATAAAAACAATGAGCGTGTATTCTATGTAGTGCATTGATAGCCTTAGGGGAGCAGAAAGCCCGCTCGACCTATGACAATATTCTGCGCTTCTGCGACGACTACGACGTCAAGGACGCTATACGCTTTTTGCGTGAGCGTGAGGTTGTTCACTATCAGCGTTTCGGCGAAAATCTGCGCTTGCTCACCGACAAACTCGATGAAAAGAACTTCTACGCCTTCAACCCCGAATTTGACAAACAGTGCTTTAACAACTGTATGAAGAAAAAATAAAACTTATATTTGAATTTTTCAAGGCAATATCGCATAATGCGGTTTGCCTTGTTTTTTGTTAATTTCCCCAAATAAAAAATCAATGATTCAAAGATGAACAGCTCTCGCTGTTTGATGATTTTTTCATTTCATTTTCAAATTCTTTGCTTATATTGTTCTGCTCTGCATTTTTGTTTTCACCTTAAACACCTCGGTAAAAACTATGCAATTGTAGATTGTCTATATTCTTTCATCATTCTTTCACTTGTATTGTGGATAACCTTGTGTTAGACTTATATTTGTCATCGACAATATATTTTATTTACTGATAATTTATTCTGAGATACTTATGTTCGAAAAGATACTATACTTTGGTAGTAGGTGAATTGCAATGAAAGAAAACATAATAGCAAAGTTGACAGTAAAAGATGATAAATGCGCCTGTGCGTTTGCTGATAAAATTATTTCTGAAAGTCAGGAAACAGATAAATGGTACGAATATTTTGATGACTTTGCATCGTTGCTTGATCATCCAAAATCATTGGTAAGAAATCGGGTGCTTAATATTCTTGCGGCGAATGCTCAATGGGATAAAGAAAATCGTTTTGACTCAAACATATCTGATTTTCTCAAACATATAACAGATGAAAAACCGATTACCGCCAGACAGTGCATTAAGGCTCTTGCACAGGTGGGCTTGGCAAAGCCGCAGTATATTAAAAGGATACTGTCATCTTTTCAAAGTGCAGATTTATCAAAATACAAAGACAGTATGCGTCCGTTAATTGAAAAAGACATGTCAGAAACCGAAAAGATATTGGCAACTTCCGGTTTGTCAAGCAAGTAAAAAGAAGTTAAAATCAGAATTTGGACAAAACAAAGCAGAGATTGTCGGGACACAAAATACGGCAAGCTGTATAATATAAGCACAGTAACAGCAAAGGAGCTTGATTCAGATGGAATGGGCGTCAATTATCGGAAACTCAATTCAATACATTGAGGATCACATTACTGATAACATTACCACAGACGGTATTGCAAGAGCAGTAAATGTATCCCCGTTCTATTTTCAAAAGGGATTTGCAATGCTTTGCGGATACACGGTAGGCGAATATATACGAAACAGGCGGCTGACGCTTGCCGGCAATGATCTTCTCGTATCGCAGGAGAATATAATTGACATTGCGCTGAAGTACGGATATGATTCTCCCGACAGCTTTACCAAGGCTTTTACAAGATTTCACGGTACTTCCCCATCGGCTGTACGCAGGAACAAGGTACTTTTGAAGTCATTTGCTCCGCTGAAACTGAAATTTTCACTTGAAGGAGGTTATCTCATGGATTATAAAATCGTGAGGAAAGAGGCATTCACTGTTTTAGGTAACTCTAAAGTATTTCCCTATGAAGGGGCAAAGGAGAATATTCCGCAATTCTGGCAGGAGCATTTTGCAAGCGGTAAAGGTTCTGTTGTTTGCGGAGAATTCGGAATCAATATTGACGAAAGTATGGGACAGGAAAGTTTTGAGTATCTGATTGCCGATACATATGATTCTCATAAGGAAATCCCCGAAGGCTTTATCACAAAAACGATTCCTGCATTTACATGGGCAGTGTTCCCATGCAAGGGACCTATGCCGCAGGCACTGCAAAAAATCAACGAACAAATCTTCTCCGAGTGGCTTCCTCCTGCAAAGGACTACGAATTTGCAGCAGGATACTGCGTGGAATACTATGATGACCCTAAAAAATATCCAAATGGAACAGCGGATGAAAATTACTATTGCGAAATTTGGATTCCCGTAAAAATGAAGTAGGATAAAAGTCAAGAGAACACCGATTAATCTGTGCTTATTACTGCGACAGATTTATTCAGTGTTCCCCTATCTCTGAATGATGCTTTATTACTGTAAAAAGATTTTCGATTGATATTGATTCTGCACTTGAATGGCTAATACCGAACTGTAATCGCTCTTTCAAGATTTGATTATCTATCAATTATCGGTAAACAAAAATTTATAAAAAACAACCCTCAATCAGATTTACGTTGTTGATTGAGGGTTGTAATTATTAACAGAGAATTTTTCTCATCTAAACATTTGCAGGAATCACATTCATCGCATAGCATTTTAACAAGCAATCTTATGATTTCAGCTTTTGCTCAATTTCTTTGTCGGGCCAATATCCCCATGATTCCACAATTTTGCCGTCTACGACCTTAAAGTTTTCCAATGCTTCAAAGCTGATATGTTTTCCGGTCGCCGGTATTCCCATACAAGTTCCAATATGAATACCATCATAGAGAATTCTGGTTGCAACCATATCATTCTCATAAAATACATCAAGTACCTTGATTTTTAAGTCAGCGAACTGTCCCTCAACAATTTTCAGGATATTCACCGCATCCGCATTGCTTCTTGCTCCGGCAGGGCTGTGGTCTATGTAATTTTCTGCTACACACTCCATGATATAATCATAATTGTGATTTGCGTATCCTTCCATAAAAAAGCTGACTACCAATTCTTTGTTGTTCATAGTTATTCTTTCTCCTTTTCTCTTAAGTATTTTTATTTGTTGCTACTACTTCTGCAACAATGTAAAAAGTCAATTTCAGCACCGTTATTGTAAAAAACATATATTTCGTTTATGTTTTCTATTGGTATTTATCTTTCCTCATAATCTCATAAATCATAAAAGCACCGTTGCCGATATCGTATTTGATATGCTTTACTGTTTTAAAGCCTCGGTTTTCATAGAAGATGCAGGCAGGAAGTGAAGCGTCAAGTTCGCAGTAATCGTATTTTGAGAAAATTTCTTTTTCCAGATCATCCATAATACGACTGCCATAGCCTTGTCCCTGAAACTCAGGCAGAACATAAACCCTTGTAATGTGATTTTCGGTATGACTGCCTGTGCCGATAATTTCGCCGTCCTTGATTAAAACGCTTATTCTGCCTTCCTCAATATCCTTTACTATATTATCAATGCTGTGGAGTCTGCCGAAAAAGTCAACAACAGCTTTCGTGTAGTAGTCGGGATAAATTTCAGCCTTCGTGTGCTGAACAATATAGCATACTCTTTCCGCTTCATCAAGCGTTGCTTTTCTGTACTCTATGTTCATAAATTTGTCTCCTTTCCTAAATTCTACCATAAAAGCAGGGAAACGGCAATTGGTTTAGGAAATATTATTACTGATTTAAAAATTATAAAAAACAAATCCGAACCCGTCTTCAATTGAAGTAGGATTCGGATTATGTCGTTTAGTATTCTGCTATGTTTTTGTAAATCCGTTACTAATCAGCTTATCAATTACCGATTTCAGCAAGCAGTTCCTGCAAAAGTCAGGCTCTTAAGGTTTATATCAATATCTTCCTCCGGGGCCGAAGTTTCCGCCTCCGCTTGATGAGCTTGCGGAGAGTGTGTAGCTGCTGCCGCCGTTGTAGCTGCCGCCTGAGCCGTAGCCAAAGTCGTCGAGAGTGCCGCTGTAGCTGCCGCCTGTCGAAACGGTACCAGCCGTGGAGCTGCTGTTGTAGTAAACAATGCCCACGCTGCCTGACAGTTTAGACTGAAGTGCGGAAAGCACGTTATCGGAAGAATCCTTTACTGCGAATACAGTGCTTGTGGAAACAGAGCCTATTGACTTATTCATCACTGCACCACTGCTCAACTTACTGCTAATATCCTGCCACATTGCATTGGAAGAACACAATGCCATAACAACACCGCCGCTGAAAGTGATTGTGCTGTCTGCGTCAATCGCAAAATCACCGCCGTTTGTCAGATCCTGTACGAGGGTAACACCACCCGCAAAGGTCAGAGCACCGTTGGAATCAATACCGTCGCCCGACGCAACAACCGAGATATAGCCGCCGTTAATCTGAATACTGGAGTTTGAGGATGAGCCGGGGTTAAACTGACTGCCGCCCTGTCCGCCCGGACGTGTATTCTGAGATGATGAATCGTTACCGCCTGCCGCATTAATGCCGTCATCGGAAGAAATCACGCTGATAGTACCGCCGTTAATTATAACATCACAGCCTTCCAAGCCCTCATAGCTCTTGGTAATCGTCAAGTTGCAGTCATTAATTGTAAGGGTAGTGTCGGCGTGAACACCGTCATCACCCGAGGTAATTGTATAGGTACCGCCGTCAATCGTGATGTTGCCGTTGGAATGGAGTGCATCGTCAGTCGAGTTGACTGTATAGTTGCCCCCCTTTAAAGTAGTGTCTGTGGTAGACTTAATGCCCTTACCCACGGTATTGAGCAAGAAAGTGCCGCCTGTAATGCTGATGGTGTCGCCCGTAATCGCATCATCGTCGGACTCCAGCTCAAAGGTTCCGTCGTAAATTGTAACAGCGCCGTTGGAATTAATGCAATCATCTGTGGAATCAATCGTAAAATCTCCTGTGGTGATGGTGTTGCCCTCATCGTCATTGAAGCCCTTGCCTGTAGTTTTTAAGTCGAAGGTACCGCTTTCAACGACAATTGAAAGACCTGTGATACCGTCATCACCCGATGTCAGCTCATAAGTGCCGCCCGAAATCGTGACCGCCGCATTGGAGTTGATACAGTCGTTAGCGGTATTCATTGTCGCATTAACGTCTGTAAGAGTAATATAGTCTGCGGCGTTCAAACCCTTTGCGCCTGCTGTGAAGTTGAGTTTTGCCGCCTCTACAGTAAGATAACCCTCACTCTCCACCGCATCACCTGTGGTGTTTGTGGTAAGAACAATGTTTTTGCCGATAATATCAATCGCATCGTTAGCGTGCAAGCCATCCTTTACGCTTGAAAGTATATTAATTACTCCGTTTTCAATCAGGATGTCATCGTCCGAATTGATAGCATGACTGTAGTTACCCGTTACGTTCAGTGTACCCTTACCCTTGATTTCAAGAGAATCGTCGCTGTGAATTGCACCCTTTGCCTCGGAATAGTCGGCAGCGTAATAGGGAGAGTCAGATATGTAGTTTTCACTGCCGCTTTCAATGGTAATGAAAGCTTTTTTGCATCGGTCAAAGTAAATTGCAGGACCGCTTGTATTGGTAAGACTCATACCGTTCAGTCTCAGCTTAACTTTGTCGTTATCGTCCTTAACCTCGCCCGTGTTAACATAAATCATACCGTCGTCACAAGTGCCGATAACCTCCCAGTCGCCGCCGTCGGAAATCGTGACGATATTGCCGTCAACGGAAATGCCGTTTCCCGAAACGGTGATACCGCTATTGCTGAGAATAATCTGACCGGTGTTGCTTTTCCACGCATCCTCATCAACTGCATCGGTGGGAGATGTGGCAGTGGTTTCCTCGGTTGCCTGCGTTGCAGTGGTTTCCTCGGTCGCCTCTGTTGCAGTAGTTTCCTGCGTATCACCGCTGCTGATTGGCTCATTAATGGCATAATCCGTCGCAATTTCTGCGAGATATTTCTGAATCAGCGTTGCGTCGGCAACTGTAATGCAGTCATCTCCGTTTACGTCAGCCGCAGCCTTTCTCTCATCAGGGATATTCCCCAACTCCGCCGTATACCTTTGAATCAGCGTCGCATCATTAATCGTTACCAGCCCGTCACCGCTGGCATCGCCGAGAATCATCACGTCTGTCGAAACCACTTCTGCTGAATTTACGGCAAAAGCAATCGGCATAGAAGCCGTTATCAGAAGCGCAGACAAAACGGACGCCAAAAATGCATTTTTAACTTTCAAAACAATCACTCCTTTTTTATTTGAAAATATTTCCTTTTATACATGATAATTATATGCCTGTAAACTTAAAAAAACCTTAAAGATTTTCAAGGAATTTCTGCTTTATTAGTTTTTGCATATTTTTCTAAAGGTCGTATAAATATATTTTACGGTGATAATTGAGTTTGTTTTATATCAGATACAGACTTGTGTAAATCAATTTCTTCTGTGATTGTCAGAGTCTGTTGCAATCTGATTGTGCGTTTGATATGAATTTATAGCTTGCAAACGGAAAGACTTACAACTGAGGAACTTGGGCATCTTGAAATGATAGGCGCTCTTGTTTACCGGCTTACAAAAGGATTAAGTGAAAAGGAAATCAAGGACTCTATACCCTTTTTGCGTGAGCGTGAGGTTGTTCACTCCCAACGCTTTGGCAAAAAACTGCGCTTGCTCACCGACAAACTTGACGAAAAGAATTTCTACGCTTTCAACCCCACCGCCGCCTAAAAGTGTGTTGTTTGCGGCATTGACGATGGAATCACATTCAAGCTTTGTAATATCCTGTCTTATGATTTTTATGGAATAATATCACCCGATTATTCTGAAAATTTTATTATTAAGCATATATATAATTATTTAATTCATATCCGACTCATACAATGAATAAAAAGGCGTTCAATCAACTCTTGACTGAACGCCTGAATAATTTACAAATTATTTTTTATTGCGGTTGAAGTTTCCTCTGCGGTCATTGTTGTGAAGTCTGCGGGGACGTGATGACCTTTCGCCCTCGGGGTCGTTTTCGGGGGTAAGTCCGTCAACATCGATGAGCACCTGACGGCGTGAAAGGTTGAGTCTGCCCTTGTCGTCAATCTCCATAACCTTTACACGGATAATATCGCCTACGTTTACAACGTCGGTTACGTTCTCTGTACGCTTAACGTCAAGCTGTGAAACGTGAACAAGTCCTTCCTTGCCCGGTGCAATCTCAACGAATGCGCCAAAGTCCATAATGCGTGTAACCTTACCGAGATACATTGCGCCCGGCTCGGGGTCAACTGCGATTGTGTTGATAATCTCAATTGCACGCTTGCACTTATCACTGTCAAGACCGGAAACAAATACCTGACCGAACTCGCCGTCTTCTTCAATATCAACCTTAACGTCACATTCAGCCTGAATTTCCTTGATAACCTTACCGCTCTTGCCGATAACCTCGCTGATTTTGTCAGCGGGAATTGTTGTTGTGAACATCTTGGGAGCGTACTGAGAAAGCTCGGCTCTGGGTTCAGCGATAGCTTTAAGCATAACCTCGTCAAGGATATAGTTGCGAGCCTTGTGAGTTTTTTCAAGAGCTTCCTTAACCATTTCGGGTGTAAGACCGCTGATTTTTAAGTCCATCTGAATTGCTGTGATACCTGTGTGAGTACCTGCAACCTTGAAGTCCATATCGCCGAAGAAGTCCTCAAGTCCCTGAATGTCAACCATTGTCATCCAACGCTCGCCCTCTGTGATAAGACCGCAGGAGATACCTGCTACGGGCTCCTTAATCGGAACGCCTGCGTCCATGAGTGCAAGTGTTGAGCCGCAGATTGAACCCTGTGAGGTTGATCCGTTTGACGAGAGAACCTCGGAAACAAGTCTTAATGCGTAGGGAAACTCCTCAACGGGCGGAATTACGGGAACGAGAGCACGTTCTGCAAGAGCACCGTGACCGATTTCACGTCTGCCCGGACCACGGCTTGGCTTTGTTTCACCTACCGAGTAACTCGGGAAGTTGTAATGGTGGATATATCTTTTCTCGGTTTCTCCGTCAATACCGTCAAGCAACTGCTTGTCCGATACCGGACCGAGTGTTGCAATTGTGAGAACCTGAGTCTGACCTCTTGTGAACATACCCGAGCCGTGAACTCTGGGGATTACGCCAACCTCGGAAGCGAGGGGACGAATATCGTCCATTCCTCTGCCGTCAACACGTTTCTGCTCGTCGAGCAGCCAACGGCGAACGATGAACTTCTGTGTCTTGTAAAGGCACTCGTCGATAAGAGCTTCGCTTTCGGGATAGATTTCGTCAAACTTCTCGTGTACCTTTTCGTAGATGGGCTTTAATCTTTCGTCACGAACAGTCTTGTCGTCTGTGTCAAGAGCAAGCTTTACGTCCTCCTCGGCAAATGTCTTGATTGCCTCAAACATATCGTGGTCAGGCTCAAGACTTGCAAACTCAAACTTAGGCTTGCCGATTTCAGCCTTAATCTTCTCGATAAATTCGATAATCGGCTGGTTAGCCTCGTGACCTGCCATAATAGCGTTATACATCTCCTCATCGGAAACGCAGTCAGCGCCTGCTTCAATCATAGCGATTCTGGAGCTTGTTGAAGCAACGGTTGTAGCCATTTTCGAGATTTTTCTCTGTTCCTCTGTGGGGTTGATGATGAACTCGCCGTCAATCATACCAACCGAACAGCCCGAGATAGGACCGTTCCACGGAACGTCGGAAATTGAAATTGCAATTGACGCACCAATCATAGCCACGATTTCAGGCTGGCAGTCGGGGTCAACGCTCATAACCGTGCAGACGATTGAAACGTCGTTGCGCATACTCTTGTCAAAAAGAGGACGAATCGGACGGTCAATTACACGGCTTGTAAGGATAGCCTTCTCGGAAGGTCTGCCCTCTCTCTTAAGGTAAGAGCCGGGGATTTTGCCTACAGCGTACATTTTCTCCTCGTAGTCAACCGACAGCGGGAAAAAGTCAACGCCCTCTCTGGGCTTGGGAGATGCTGTAACAGCAACGTGAACAGTTGTATCACCGTAGTGCACAAGGCATGCACCGTTTGCAAGCTGAGTCATTTTGCCTGTTTCAACCTTTAATGTTCTGCCTGCAAACTCTGTTTCAAATACTCTGTACTTGTCAAAAGTCATCATTTTATTCATTGTAAAATCCTTTCCGAAGTGTAAACTTCTGTGTATTCAAGCGGGATTTTACGCCGATTTAGCAATAAAACCATTTAATAAACTAAAGAACAATTCGAAATTTCCGCTCCGAATTTTTAGTGTAAATCAAACCACATAATAATCTTAGTTTAACTCTTATACCATAGTTTATTCAATCGTTTTACCGCTAAAAAACAGCATATAAAAATCCCGCAATAAACCGAATTTAGGGCAAGCTTGCGCTTGCCCTGTAAATGCGAAATTACTTACGGATACCGAGTCTTGCGATGATAGAACGGTATCTTTCAATATCTACCTTTGTGAGGTATGCGAGAAGACTTCTTCTCTGACCAACCATTTTAAGCAAACCGCGTCTGCTGTGGTGGTCCTTCTTGTGAACCTTGAGGTGCTCTGTAAGGTCGTTGATTCTCTTTGTGAGAAGCGCAATCTGAACCTCGGGAGAACCAGTGTCGCCCTCGTGGGTAGCATATTCAGCCATAATAGCCTGCTTTTCTTCTTTTAACATTTTTATTCCACCTTTTAAAATATTTGAAGCCCTAAGCCATAAAGCAATATCTCAGGACAGGGCTGTGAAACTCCGCTTTGCGGCTTAACCCCTGCTCCGAGGTATGGGTCAACTGTTACATTGTAGCACATCAAGCTCGAAATGTAAAGTATTTTGAGTTAAAAATTATTATTTTTTATATCCTTAAGCTCTCTTGCCTTGTTCATAAGCTCCTGCTTTTCCTCATCGGAAAGCATACGGTAGATTCCGACCAGCTCACGCTCAGAATCAGTCAGATTATACATCGGCATAACAAAATCGTGAAGATTCTTCTCGAAATTTTCCTGCCCTAAAATTGCGTTGACATCTACGCCATAGATAGCAACAATTTTTTTGAGAATTTCAAAACTCGGCTCGGAAACACCCGTTTCATATTTTGTGTATGTGGTGCGGTTGAGGTTGAGAATATCTGCAATATCCTGCTGAGTAAAACCGCAGAGCTTTCTATATTTTACAAGATTTTTACCAAAGGATTGATTTACATTACTGCATTTCCTTTTCGGCATAATTTCACGTCCTATAATAAATTGAGGCACTGCTCTCACTACATTATAATACATTTTTTTAGCGTTTTCTACAAATGTTATTATTATTCACAAAGTATTTTTTCTGTCACCTTCACATTTTAATCTTCCCGAAAAAGAGCAGTTTTATGTAAAACGGAATTTATTGTTATACGAAAAATTATTGAATAAAAGGTATTGAAAATTTCTGAAAAATAATATATAATAATTCGTGCATGATTAAAATTATGTTTGCTGGAGTAGCGCAGTTGGTAGCGCAACTGATTCGTAATCAGTAGGTCGAGGGTTCAAGTCCCTTCTTCAGCTCCAGTCGAGTGCCTCGACACGCAAATCGCGTTCGGGGCATTCTTCTTTTTTTATTTCAGCGCTCGCGTCAAATTATACATTTTTTCATAACATGTTAACAGCCGAGTGCCTCGACACGCTGATTGCGTACGGGGTGCTCTTCTTTTTTTATACTCATACCGTATTGAAAACCCTTTTCAGGTGCTTTCAATGCGGTTGTTTTGTTTTATATGTACTGTAAACAATCGTAATTATCAAACATTTTATCGCAAAAAATATAAGTCAATAAAAAATCCTGCCCAAGTAAATTCACAAGGACAGGATTGATTATATATTCAATTTTAATCTTCTTTTAACGGCTCGCCGAGCGCAGCTGTGAAGATTGATTCTGCATTCTGCATCATTTTTCTTACCGTTCTTTCGCCGCATTTTTCGGCAATCATATCGACCGCCTGTGAGTACACCTCGGGGGTGTTGTGAGTCAGCGAATGTGCGTCGCTTCCGAGAATGTCAATCATTCCCTCTCCAATGAGCTTTAACAGCTTTCTGCGCTTGAAAATAGAGGTTTTCTTCGTGTAATTACCTATGTTCGTCTGAATTACTACGCCCATATCCCTCAGTTCCTGCAAAGCTCCCATATCACTCATCAGTATATCATAGCGCTCAACGTGCGGAAGTACAGGAATCAGCCTGTGATTATCAATCAGCATATTTAGCTGTTGCAGCGTCCTGTTCGAAAACGACGAGTTGTAGCTAAATTCTGTAAGGATATAGCGTGATTTTCCATATGTCAGTCCCGACAAATCATCACTGCCAAACAGAAATTTCGTAACGTAAACCTCTGCTCCGAGGACGATATTCATATTCTCGGGCTTATAGGGCAGAAAATTCTCATAGGCAACCCTGCGCTTTTCGATAAATCGTTCAACACTCATTTCATTTGTATAGAAATGCGGTGTAAAGCAGACATTTATAACATTCTGCTTTTTCAGACAGTCGAGCAGTTCAAGGCTGTCATCAACCGTCTTTGCGCCGTCGTCAAAGCTTGGCAGAATATGCGAGTGCATATCAAAATACAGCATTTTATCACCCGATTAAAGCATTTTGCAAACGAGGTCGCCCATTTCCTCGCAACCGACTTTGGTCATACCATCTTCATAAATATCGGGCGTGCGATAAGTTTCAAGCACCTTAGCAACTGCATTTTCAATTGCGTCAGCTGCCTGCGGTCTGTCAAGTGAGTAGCGGAGCATCATAGCAACTGAGAGAATTGTTGCAAGCGGATTTGCAATGCCCTGTCCTGCAATATCAGGTGCAGAGCCGTGAATGGGCTCGTAAAGGCCGAGCTTGCCGCCCGAAAGGCTTGCAGAAGCGAGCATACCGATTGAACCGGCAATCATTGAAGCCTCGTCGGAGAGGATATCGCCGAAGATATTTGATGTTACAATAACGTCAAACTGACGGGGATTTCTCACAAGCTGCATAGCGCAGTTGTCAACATACATATGGTTAAGCTCAACCTCGGGATAGTCCTTTGAAACCCTGATTACGGTTTCTCTCCAGAGGCGTGAGGACTCGAGCACGTTAGCCTTGTCAACGCTTGTAAGCTTTTTGTTTCTCTTCATAGCAAGGTCAAACGCAACTCTTGCGATTCTTTCAACCTCAGCTACGGTATACATTTCAGTGTCCCAAGCGGCGGGCTGACCGTCAACTTCTTTTCTGCCTCTTTCGCCAAAGTAGATACCGCCTGTAAGTTCACGAACAATCATAATGTCGAGATTGCCCCCGATTATTTCGTCTTTAATGGGAGACGCACTCTTTAAAGGTCCGAAGATAACCGAAGGACGGAGATTTGCAAAAAGTCCGAGTGCTCCTCTGATTCCGAGAAGACCTGCTTCGGGACGCTTGTTACCGGGGAGAGAATCCCACTTAGGGCCGCCTACTGCACCGAGGATTACGCTGTCGGAAGCCTTGCACTTTGCAACCGTTTCATCGGGAAGCGGAACGCCTGTTGCGTCGATTGCACAGCCGCCGAGAAGAGCCTCGTCATACTCAACGGTAAAGCCGAACTTTTCGCCTGCCTTATCAAGCACCTTTACAGCCTGATTTACAATTTCGGGGCCTATGCCGTCGCCCTTGAGCAATGTAATTTTATAGTCTGCCATATCTATATTTCTCCTTTTTTAGTCCGTTATATAAATCGGTTATATATTATAACTCGGTATCTCGGGAGTCAGACATTTTTCTAAATTCTTACGCAAGAAACTACTGCACGACATCTAAAGGATTATTGTCAATACCTCGCTATTACATCTGTTCCGTTTATATAACCATTATTTTATATCTATTGTATTATTGCACAATATATCACCAAAGATTGTAAACTACGCTACAATCTGACAAAAATTGTCATAATTAGTTATCAGGTTATCAATCGGTTTCCTGTTCCATAGGAATCGTCCGGAACACCTCGCACACCTTGTCACGCTGCCATAGCATTGGCGTTACTCTCAATGAATATCCAAATCCGTTGTCCATTGTCCATTCAAACGGCTTTGCCTGCGGAAGTCCGTACACTGCAAGCAGAGTCATAATAACGCCGCCGTGGGTTACGATTACGCTCTCGGTTGTGCCTGTTTTTATAAGTCCCTCGACAATGCTCTCAAACATACGGCATATTCTGCGGGTGAAATCTGCGTTGCTCTCCCCTCTGGGCGGTTTTACGGAATTGTCGCCTGCGAGCCACTTTTCAAAGTCGGGATCATTCTTTAGCTCCTCAGCCGTTTTGCCCTCCCACTCGCCGAAATTGCACTCCGAAAGTGCAGTAATAGAAAGCGGATTAAGCTCAGGATAGAGGATTTTGCACGTTTCCGTGCAACGCTTTAACGGGCTTGTAAACACAACCTGAGTACCGGGATATCTGTACTCATAGTCGAGCTTTTTCAAATCCAGCCTACCCTTTTCGGAAAGCGGAACGTCGGTTGTTCCTATGTACTTACCCGAAAGCGTTTCATCAATTGCACCGTGTCGAATGAAATGAATGATATATGATTTCATAAAATTCTCCAAAACTATTTACAATTTGTTATTATTTGGTTATACTATCAGTAATAACACAAATTCCCATACAAAGCTATTATACTATTAAAGAATTTGAGGTGTCAAGGTTTGAACAGCGATTTTCCGAGAATTATTACTTTTCTGCGCAAAGAAAGGGGCTTGAGCCAGAAACAGGTTGCATCTGATTTGGGAATTTCACAGGCTCTGCTCTCGCACTACGAAAAGGGAATCCGTGAATGCGGTCTTGATTTTCTTGTCAAAGCGGCTGAATATTTTGAGGTTTCCTGCGACTATCTGCTCGGCAGAACGGTTCAGCGCAGGCTTGCATCGGTGACAGCTGAGGACTTGCCCGAAAGCGACGAGATAAGGCACTTAAAGGGCAATATGATTAATCAGATTAACAAAAAGCTGTTGATGAACACCACGACTGTGATTTTTGACTTACTTGCGCAGATTGGCAACAAGCGCCTTACAAATGCTGTGAGCAACTACCTGATGAGCGCAGAATATCAGATTTTCAGAACGATTTACTCGGCTCAGGAGCAGAACTCGCAGACTATGTTTTCAATCGACCGCAACAGGTACAAGAACTTAAATTCTGCGTCAATGCTGATTGACCTTGAAATTATTGATATGCTGATTGAGCGAAACGAGCTGTCGCTCTCGCTTTCGCCCGACGTAATTTCGACTTATTTTGACAAAGGTGCGTCGTCACTATTCAACCTAATTCAGTACGCCGAGAGGAACATTAAAAACCTCACGCAGAACGGTAATAGTAGATAATTATTGCATAATGATAAATAAAACAGAGCAGAGATGTCTTATGACTTTCTCTGCTCTGATATTTTTCGGGGAAAATTAATGTTTTTAAGCCGTCAGATTACTTAAAATATCTGTTGAGGAGTCCTCTGAAGCCTGCGCCGTGTCTTGCCTCGTCCTTTGCCATTTCGTGAACTGTGTCGTGGATAGCGTCGAGGTTCTGAGCCTTTGCACGCTTTGCAAGGTCGAACTTGCCTTCGCAAGCGCCTGTTTCAGCGTCTACACGCATTTCGAGGTTCTTCTTTGTGCTGTCTGTGATTACTTCGCCGAGGAGCTCAGCAAACTTTGCAGCGTGCTCTGCCTCTTCAAAAGCATACTTTGTGAATGCTGCAGAAACCTCGGGATAACCCTCTCTGTCAGCAACTCTTGCCATTGCAAGATACATACCAACTTCGCTGCACTCGCCTTCAAAGTTAGCTCTTAAATCCTTGAGGATATCCTCGCTTACGCCCTGAGCAACGCCTACTTCGTGAACTGTAGCAAATGAAGCCTCTTCGTCCATGGGCTTGAATTTGTCGGCAGGAGCCTTACATACGGGACAAGCCTCGGGAGCTGTAGGACCTTCGTGAACATAACCGCATACTGTGCAATACCATTTCATAATTATTTCTCCTTTGTAATAAAATATTAATGTAAATTATTTTCTTTACATTCGGGACAGATTCCGTAGTAAAGGACATATCTGCTTTCAACAGTAAAGCCCTTTTCGAAAAGTCCTGAAGTAAAATCAGAACTCATACTTTCATCTTCCACGTCAATCACCCTTCCGCAGCAGTTGCAGACAAAGTGCGAATGAGGCTCAACATTACCGTCGTAGCGTTCCTCGCCGTTGACGTTGCAGATGACACGAACCGTTCCCTCGTCCTTGAACAGCGCAATATTTCTGTATACTGTACCAAGGCTTAAATCGGGAATAGATGGTTTTAGCTGGTCATAAACCCAACGAGCACTCGGGTGAGTGTCCGTTGCGCAAAGCACCTGATAAATAGCGTTGCGTTTTAAACTGAAATTACGTTTAGCCATAATTTTATCCTCGTCTTTGTTTAGTTTAAAATCAGTAATGATTATCGAGTTCTTTTATAGATTAACACAAGATGTTCATTTTATAATTACATATTAGAATAATAAATAAATTTTTTGAAAATTTTTATTTCTTGAGGTGAGATTTTGTTCAGAAAAAATATACTGAAACATATGTGCTTTTTACTTCTTGCTTTTTCACTTGTATTCACTTCTTTTGCATTGTTTGCAGGTGCAGGCAGTACTGACGAAAAAAACTCCAAGGACGAGGTTTTTCTGCCAATTATAATGTACCACTCAATTTTGAAAGACAAAAAACTGCAAAATGACTACACTATCTCCCCTACTGTATTTGAAAATGATTTGAAGTATCTCACAAAAAACGGATACACAACGGTGACCGTTGAGGATTTGATAAATTATGTCTACCACGGCAAAGATTTGCCTGACAAGTGCATTATGCTGACGTTTGATGACGGCTACTACAACAACTACTATTATGCCTATCCGCTGCTTAAAAAATACAAGTGCAAGGCTGTTATTTCACCGATTGCCTCAATGACGGAAAAGTTTACCCAAACTCAGGATATTTCCGTTTCCTACGGTCACATCAGTGACGACGACATCAAAGAAATGGTAAAAAGCGGATATGTTGAAATTCAGAATCACTCCTACGATATGCACACTCTTACACCGAGAAAGGGCGTTTCAAAAAAGCGCAGTGAAAGTGCTGATGACTACAAAAATGCGATAACAAGCGACATTACAAAGGCGCAGAATTATCTTGAAAATGTGACAGGCAAAAAGCCGAGTTGTTTTGTATATCCCTTTGGTGCAAAGAGCGACGGTACCGAGGAAATTGTACGTGAGCTTGGATTTGTGTGTACGCTGACCTGTACCGAGGAGTCTAACGTAATCACAAGGGATAAGGAAAGCCTGTTTGAGCTTGGACGATACAGACGTGACGGCAAAGAGAGTATGGAAAGCCTGTTAGGGAGAATAGAATGAAGTAGATAAATATAATGAACGGTCTTGACAATTCTGGAAGAATTAGTAGTTGGCATTAAATCAGCGGAACGGTCAAGACTGTTCCTACACTGTTGATTGTAACAATAAAGTGCTGTAAATCATATATTCAGAATTACTTTAATATAATTAAAAGGAAACCTATAAAAATTTACGGAGGTATTGCAATGACTGAAATGCCTAAGGCTAAAAAGCATACCCTTATGCTTGATAACAGAGCAAAGCTTGTTATGACGGGGGTCGAGGACGTAAACGGCTTTAACGAGGAAACTGTTTCGGTAAAAACGAGCTGCGGAACTCTCATTATCAAGGGAGAAAAACTGCACATCGACAAATTAAATCTTGAAACAGGCGACGTTTCAATCGACGGGAAAATAAATGCTATGCAGTACATCGGAAGCGATATGTCACGCTCAAAACTTTCAAGACTTTTCAGATAATGCAGGTGTTTTTGTGGAGCTTACTTTTACTCAACAATCAACGGCTTTTCTGTTTTCGCTTTTGCTTGGGATTTCTTTGGGAGCGTTTTATGAAGCTGTCAGATTCATAAGGCTTTGCTTTAATTTCGGAAAAGCAGGCACTATTATTTCGGATATTTTATTTATGCTTTGCTCGTCGGTATCGCTGTTTTTGTTCTCGCTTGCGTTTTTGCTCGGATTTGTGAGAATTTACGTTATTGCAGGGTGTTTTGCGGGATTTTTATTCTTCAAACTTACAATCGGACATATTCTTGCAAAAATTTACTGCCCTGTTATTTCTTTTGCCAGAAAAACATCACGAAAGATTCACAATAAAATAAAAATTTTTACAAAAAAGCTATTGAAAAATGGTTACAACATATTGTATAATATCAGTAAGAAAATAAGAATATCTGGAAAAGTGCCGCAAACTGCGGCTGACGATATAAGGGTTATGGATAGCAATGAAAAAGAAAAACACTCGGTCAAAAGATTTTCAGGCAGTTCAAAATCCCGAAAGCACAACAATAAAGGAAATAAAGCCTGAAAAGAAAAGAAAAAGACGTTATATTCTGCTTTACCTTGCAATCATCGGCTTTGCGTTTTACGCTGTTATCACAATCATAAATCAGAATGTTCAGATTGCAGACAAAAAGGCTGAGCTTAAGGATTTGCAGCAGCAGATTAACGTTATTGAAATACAAACTCAGTATTTACAGAAGGTTCAGGGCTACAAGGGCGACGAGCTTTCTGACTATATGGAAAAAATCGCTAAAGAGGAGCTTGGCTACATCAGCGAGGGCGAAAGAATTTTTATTAACGTAGCAGGCGACTAAAGTTTTTATAATCAAAAATAAAAAGGGTAGAATATTTTTAAGGGGTAATAATTTTTTATGGGTATCGAAGTCGGAATGATTTTGGAAGGCAAAGTATCGGGAATTACAAAGTTCGGAGCATTTGTTGATTTGCCCGATTCCAAAACGGGTATGGTACATATCTCGGAGGTTGCGCCGACATTTATTAATGAAATCAGCGATTATGTTAAAATAGGACAAACCGTTAAGGTTAAGGTTCTCGCTTTAAACGACGGCAAAATCAGCCTGTCAATGAAGCAGGCATTATCCAAGGAACAGCAGAAAAAGCCGCAGAAGCAAAGCAGGAGCAGACAGCCTTATAAGCCTGCTCCCCCCGTAACGTCACCGGGAGATTACGAGTGGCAGAGTTCACAAAAAAGTTCTCCGTCATCGTTTGAAGATATGATGTCAAAGTTCAAGCAGACAAGCGAAGATAAGATGTCTGACCTCAAGCGTGGCGGTGAAAGCCGTGGCTACAGCCGCAGAGGTAACGGCAACGGCAGAAAATAAAGACGTTCCCGCAAGGGAAAATAAAATTTAATACAGGGAGGCAAATTTATGAAGATTACCTACACAGCAAGAAAAGTAAACCTCAGAGATAATTTCAAAGAAAGAGCAGAAAAAAAACTGCTGAAATTTGAAAAGCTGTTTTCAGAGGATGCGGCTGTTAACGTAGTTGTCACCCTCGAAAAGAACCGTCAGACCGTTGAAATAACAATCAGAGATAACGGTATGGTATATCGTGCCGAGAGCACTATGGAAGAAATGAACGACGCTCTCGACAGGGTTGTTGACATACTTATGCGCCAGATTCGCAAGAACAAGACAAGGCTTGAAAAGAGAATCAAAACAGGAAGTATCGAAGATTTCGTTATGCAGAATCCCGTGCCTGACGACGTTGAGGACGAGGACTACAAGGTTGTTCGTAAAAAGCAGGTTATTATAAAACCAATCAGCGTTGATGAGGCTATTCTTGAGATGAATATGGTCAACCATAATTTCTTTATGTTTATCAACGCAGAAACCGACGAGGTCAACGTTGTTTATAAGCGTGCCGACGGAAACTACGGCTTGCTTGAGCCTGCCGCCGACTAACGTTCGGTTAATATTTAATTTTCAGAGGGTATCGGCAAAACCGGTACCCTCTTTGATTTGGAGGATATATGAAACTGAATTTTTCTGCACCGTGCATTTTCGGACTTGAGGGAATATGCGCAAACGAGCTTAAATATCTCGGAATTGAAAACGTGAGAGCCGAAAACGGCAGAGTCCTGTTCAGCGGCGACTTCAACACGCTTGCAAGGGCGAACATAAACTCCCGCTATGCAGAGCGCATACAAATTCTTCTTGCAGAGTTCGAGGCTCGTACGTTTGAGGAATTGTTTGAAAATGTGAGCAAGATTGAATGGGAAAACTTCATAGGCATTTCCGACGCATTTCCCGTCAAGGGCAGGTGCCTTAACTCAAAGCTTATGAGCGTTCCAGACTGCCAGAAAATCATCAAAAAAGCCGTTGTATCACGTCTGTCAAATAAATATATGCTCTCGTGGTTTGAGGAGACAGGCTCGCTGCATCAGATTCAGTTCTTGATTTTAAATGATAAGGTCAGCGTTATGCTCGACACCTCGGGCGCAGGACTTCACAAAAGAGGTTACAGAGCAGAATCAAATGACGCCCCAATTAAGGAAACTCTTGCCGCCGCTATGGCTGAGCTTGCGAGGGTGCGCCCGAATCATTTTGTGTGCGACCCTATGTGCGGAAGCGGAACGATAGTGATTGAATCTGCTATGAAAGCACTCAACCTTGCACCGGGTATAAACAGATATTTCGCCTGTGAAAAGTGGAGCAGTGTTTCCAAAAAGGCATTTGACGAGGAGCGTGAGCTTGCACGCTCAAAGGTGAGAACAGACATTACCTTTCACGCAGAAGGCTCGGACATTGACAAGTCGGCTCTTGAAACAGCTATGCACAACGCCGAGCTTGCAGGAGTTGCCGACAGAATTAAATTTTACGAGCGTGACATAAAGGACTTTGGGTTTAGTGAAGATTATCAGACAGTAATCACTAATCCGCCCTATGGCGAGCGACTGCTCGACATTAAGTCGGCAGAGGAACTATACAGAGTTATGGGACAGAAGTTCACACGCTCAAAAGGCAAAAGCTACACAATCATCACGCCCGATGACGACTTTGAAAAAATCTTCGGCAGGAAGGCTGACAAGCGACGTAAAATGTATAACGGAACGCTGAAATGTCAGGTATATATGTACTTTAAATAAAGATTAACAGACAGAAAAACTCCGTCACGATAAAAGTGACGGAGTTCATTTTTTAGTATGTTGTTACAAATATAATTCCGAATAAATCGTTTATTGTCAGCTGCGTTTTCTTCTGCTGAATACATATGCCGACAATGCCGAAATGAGCAGGATAAATACTACTGTTCCCGCAACCTCTGCAACGCCTGTTTTAACTGCTCCGTTGTTGCTCTCTGTAGAGTTCTGCGTTGCTGAAGTTGTACCTGTAGCGCTTGTCGGGTCTGTAGAAGATGTTGCAGGTTCTGTAGGCTCTGTTGCAGTTGTCGGCTCGGTTTCGGGTTGAGTCGGCTCCGTTGTCGGCTCGGTTGCGCTTGTCTTTATCATTCTCGGGGTTGTGACGCTCTTTAAAATAACGTCCTCGCTCTGAGAAAAATACTTAATTAACGCCTCGTCGCAGGCTGAATACTCCCCTGTTTCCTCTGCGTTTGCAAGCTGGGGATAATTCTCGTTTACTGCAACGAAGTTGTTGGTAGCTACGGTGTATAGCTTGTTATCATCAAGCGGTTCATTTCCCACCTTAACCGAGATAACTCTTTTTCCGTAATCAAGGTCAAGGTTATATTCAACGGTTATTCCGCCTGTCTGCAAATAGCTTCCGCTGTTTTCAGGCCAAGCATCATATTCGCCCGAGTCGTTGGCGGCAATACTCTTTTTCTGAATGTCGATTGAAGTTTCAAGGATTTCAACAAGCTGTTTACCGGTAATCTGCTTTGTTACAATGTAATTTCCGAACGGACTTATGCCGATTATGTCGCCGTAGGTAAGCTCGCCCTTTTTTACCGATGCACGTATTCCGCCTGCGTTTTCAAAGGCAATGTCGGCTCCCGTTTCAAGCAGATATGCGTCGGTTACGGCTCTGCCGAGGTTTGTTTCGTCAATTCTCAAATCCTCCCACACACCGTCAAGGTCCTGCGGAGTTGAGCCTACAACTTCATTTAAAATAACGCTCTGCTCTGATTTGATGTTATCAAGCACAGCTTTGACCTCTGCATTTTCTTCAAGATTTTGCGCTGCTGAATAGTCTGCCTTATCGGCATTTATGTCAATGCTGACAACCTCTCCGTCTGAGTCAAGAGAGCAGTCGAGGTCGATAAGCCCTGCTTCATAGAGGTAATATCCGTTTTCGATTACACGTGACTTTGAGCCGTCGGGAGTTGTCACCTCTGAATCAATGTCAACATGCTCGTGACCTGCAAGCCAGAGGTCAACGCCGTCAACCTTTGAGGCAAGAGAAACGGGGTCGTAGGTGTGCGTAAGAGCGATTACAACGTCACAGCCCATTTCTTCAAGCTCGTCAGCCGCCATGATTGCGTATTCGGCTGAGTCGGTGAACGTAAGTCCCTCAACGTTTGTTCCTGCTGTTTTGCTGTAGATATCGGGGTCAATCACGCCGAAAATTCCGACTTTCAGTTCCTGACCGTCCTTTGAAGTTGTTTCGACATAATATTCATTGTCAAAAAACTGTTCCCCGCTTTCGTCAACGACATTGCCTGTGAGCATTTCAACATCAGCAATCTTTGCAAGCTCCTTTAGTCTGTCCTTGCCGTAATTCCAGTCGTGATTGCCTGCCGTCATAGCGTCATAGCCGCAAGCCTTTACAAGCTCTGCTATGGATTCGCCCTGAACTAAGGTTGCAATCGACTGACCGTGGAACAAATCGCCTGAATCAACCACCAAGTCCATATCGGAGCTTTCGGTAAAGCTGTCAATCAGTGTTTTCAGCTTAGGCATGCCGATAATTGAGCTTTTTGCGTTCTCCTCAACCCTTGCGTGAATATCGTTTGTGTGAACAATCTTAACGCAGAAATCTGTTGTATCATCGCTGTCAGTTGCAAAAGCACAAACCGTACCTGATACAGCCAATGTCGCACCGAGCAGAACTGAGGTCAGTTTTTTGAGTGTATTTTTCATTTGCCTTCCCCCCGATTTATATATTTTTATACATTTTAAGAATACACCATTACAGACATTTTTTCAACATCATATGTGAAATTTTGCAATAAATCTAAAAAATTCCGTTATTTGTCTGTTAGTGATTTTTTCGGGAATGGCACGAAGTACTCATAGGGCAGTTTGAACAACCGCATCCGCAGGAGGATTTTCCTTTTTTCCTGTTTCTCACCATTGAGATTATAATTGCAGCAACTACTGCAACTATTATAAGTGTAATAATTATAGTAGCCAAGTTCTGATAAATCCACGCAAACATTTAAAAGCCTCCTGTAATAATTTTATTTTACTGCCTTTACCCTCTTATTAAGCTTTGTAGACTCCTTATAGGGCTTGAACAGCATATAGAGCATACCTGCAAGCAAGAGAATTGCAACGATAAGTCCTATAATATCGAGGTTGCCAGTAAAAGCAGAGCCTATCTGATTAATCATCAGCGAAATTGCATAGGCAAAACCGCACTGATAGAGTATTGCAAATGCAGTCCATTTTGCCGAGTTCATCTCACGCTTGATTGCACCGATTGCGGCAAAGCAGGGGGCGCAAAGCAAGTTGAACGTAAGGAAAGAGAAACCGCTGACGGAAGTGAATGCTGCTGCAATGTTCTGATAAACGCTTGCTTCACCGCCGCCGTAAAGAATACCGAGAGTTCCGACGATATTTTCCTTTGCGACAAGTCCTGTGATTGATGCAACAGCCGCCTGCCAGTTGCCCCAGCCGAGAGGATTGAATATCCATGCAATTGCGTTACCTATTGCGGCAAGAATACTACAATCAATCTGTTCATCTGTAAGCATTTGGAACGAACCGTCAATAAAGCCGAAGTAGGTAGTAAACCAAACGAAGATTGTAGAAATGAGAATGATTGTGCCTGCCTTTTTGATGAACGACCAGCCACGCTCCCACATTGAACGAAGAACGTTGCCGACTGTCGGCATATGATATGCAGGCAACTCCATAACAAACGGTGCAGGCTCGCCCGAGAACGGTCTTGTCTTTTTAAGCATAATACCCGAGATAATGATAGCCGCCATACCCATAAAGTATGCGCTTGGTGCTACCCACCACGCTCCGCCGAAGATTGCGCCCGCAATCATTGCGATAAACGGAAGCTTTGCACCGCAGGGGATAAACGTAGTTGTCATAATCGTCATTCTGCGGTCACGTTCGTTTTCAATCGTTCTTGACGCCATAATGCCCGGAACGCCGCAGCCTGTGCCGATAAGTACAGGGATAAATGATTTACCCGAAAGTCCGAATTTTCTAAAGATACGGTCGAGCACGAACGCAATTCGTGACATATAGCCGCAAGCCTCGAGGAATGCAAGGAAGATAAACAGCACGAGCATCTGCGGAACAAATCCGAGAACTGCGCCAAGACCTGCGACAATACCGTCGAGAATCAAGCCTTGTAACCAATCTGCGCAATTTACGGCATTGAGTCCGTCCTCAACAAGTACGGGAATACCGGGCACCCACACTCCGTAATTTGTAGGGTCGGGTTCTTCACATTCGTATTTTTTAAAAACTTCTACAGCGGCTGAAAGCTCCTCGCCTGTGAATGTAACGTCCTCGGTTGCAAGGGTTTCTTCATCTTCAAGTGTATATTCAGCCGTATCACTCGGTGAGAACTGGGAGGAATACGATTTTAAAGCGGATAGGGCAACGGCTGAATCAAAGGTTTCCGATTCAGTGTCGAGTGCCTCTGCAAGCTCCTCGCTTCCCTCTTTGCCTAAGTCTATAAATGCATTTACAACATTTGTTGCATCGCCGAATTCTCCGACTTCTTCTTCATAAGCTGACGAGCCGATTCCGAGCAGGTGCCAGCCGTCACCGAACACACCGTCATTTGCCCAGTCAGTCGCCCACGTGCCGACAGTTGTTACCGACACGAAATAGACTATGAACATAATTACTGCAAAAATCGGAAGTGCCGCAAAACGGTTAGTAACAACCTTGTCGATTTTATCCGAGGTTGAAAGCTTGCCTGCGCTTTTCTTTTTGTAACAGCCTTTCATAAGCTGTGCAATATAAATATAACGCTCATTGGTGATTATGCTTTCTGCATCATCGTCAAGCTCATCTTCAGCAGCCTTGATGTCCTGCTCAATATGATTGAGTGTGCTTTCCGAAAGCTTTAGCTTTTCAAGCACCTTGTCATCACGCTCAAAGATTTTGATTGCGTACCAGCGCTGCTGCTCGGCAGGCATATCGTGAACAGCCGCCTCTTCAATGTGGGCAATTGCGTGTTCAACCGGTCCTGAGAATGTGTGCATAGGAACAGTCTTTGAATTTTTAGCCGCATCAATTGCCGCCTCAGCGGCTTCCATAACTCCATTTCCCTTGAGAGCTGAAATCTCTACAATCTTACAGCCAAGCTCACGAGAAAGTTCAGGGATGTTAATTTTATCTCCGTTTTTTCTCACAATATCCATCATATTGATTGCAACGACTACGGGAATACCAAGTTCTGTAAGCTGAGTTGTAAGGTACAGGTTTCTTTCAAGGTTAGTACCGTCAACTATGTTGAGAATAGCGTCGGGACGTTCGCCGATAAGATAGTTTCTTGCCACAACCTCCTCAAGAGTATAGGGCGAAAGAGAATATATGCCGGGAAGGTCGGTGATAACTACGCCGTCGTGCTTTTTGAGCTTGCCTTCCTTCTTCTCCACTGTAACACCCGGCCAGTTACCGACAAACTGATTTGAGCCTGTCAAGGCATTGAACAGCGTTGTTTTTCCGCTGTTCGGGTTGCCTGCAAGGGCAATTCGCAAATTCATATGTATTTCCTCACTTTCAAGTTAGTTTTTGCTAACTGATATTTTAAATAATAAGGGGATTTAAGCCCCTTTAATTAATATTATTCTACCTCAATCATTTCAGCATCTGCCTTGCGGATTGAAAGCTCATATCCACGAACAGTTACTTCAACAGGGTCGCCCAAGGGTGCAACCTTGCGGATATGCACTTCGACTCCCTTTGTAATTCCCATATCCATAATTCTGCGTTTTACTGCTCCCTCGCCGTGAAGCTTTACTACCCTGACGGTATCGCCGATTTTTGCCTGTTTTAAAGTTTTCATTTGTTTACCTCCTCGTAATAATTTACACAGAAAACTAAACCATAATCTTCTGCGCCATTTCCTTGCTTATTGCTATGCGGGATTCCTTTACCTTTACTATTACGTTTCCGCCGATGGTGTTAATCACCGTTACGGCTCCGCCCACGTTAAAGCCGAGGTTTTCAAGATGTGTTCTGACCTCCTGCTTTCCACCGATTTTCTTGATAATGTTTTCTTCTCCGATATCTGCAAATGTAAGCGGCATCATTATTCCACCTCTCAGACAAGTTCAATTAGCTGTAGCTAACTCAATATGTGAATTTTAGGTTAGCTTTCGCTAACCGTTAAATATTATAATAATACTTCCTTGATTTGTCAATATTATTTTCAGAATTTTTCGGCTCATCTGAAATTTTCAGCAAGTCGTATATTTGGTTAGTTCTCGCTAACTAAATGTATTGTACAAAATAACAATGCAATTTATGTGCAAATTACGATTTATTTCTTGCACTTATACCTTTGACATATTCAAAAAAATCGGCTATACTGATTTTGGAGATAAGCCGAGCCCTGTCGCCACTTGACTATTCTTGTGCCGTATTAGCCTTGACGCTTATCTCCAAATTTATTTATAAACATCGACAGAATAATTGACGTTGAAATAAATGAGTGCTATAATTTAACAAAATGTAGAGGCGATGTTGGATCCCTTGCTATCGTAATTTCAGTAGTAACACCCAAGTTTCAAGCCTCTGCATTTTCTTTTAGATATAACCCAAGCTTTTTTCAAAAAAAATAAATATATGGATAATAATACCGCAATGCTTAGTAGCACTAAGGTATAAAGAAATAATTTTATTTATTAGTTTAAATACTTTCTCTCTGTTTTCTATCAGTATAATTACTATACGACAAATATTTCCTGTAAATAAAACAATAACATTGTAAAATAAAATATATTGTCATATTTCAGAGGTTAAAAATATTTTACTATAAAAAATCCCTCCCGTCAGATACATTGTACCTAATAGGAGGGATGAATACGGATGTGTCAAATCGCTTAATTTAATTTTACTTTGCAGAATACGTTAAACACCCGCTACCACTCATTTTTCCGGCGTCGTCACCTTGTTTTCCAGCTCGCAATGTGTTACGTCATCCCAGTTGCGGCGGATGGCGATATCGGCGGTAAGGTCAGTATTGTTATATGAAATAGACCACTGGGTGTTGCTTGTGACGTCATCGGGGTTGGGGTCTTGTGCCGCCGATTTCATTGCGTTCCACACGGTATCGCCTGTGTAATTGCCTTTTTCCGTCTCCAGCACCTTCAGCACGGCGTCATAGCGTTCCTTGCCGTGACCGTAGATGCCGTTTTTTTGATTTGGAAGCACCTCATCCTTATAACGAATCAAGAAATTAGTAACCGCCTCTGATGGAGTATCTATAAGCTCTCTTGGTTCGCCGTTAATGTCATACTCTATTACTCTGCCATCGCCTGATGCATCGTTGATGTAAAAATGATAGTCTCTGCCACTGGAAGCAAACATGTCATAGCTTCGCAATAGCTCCACCGCTTCCTCTGTGGTCGCCGCCCGGTCAAGCACAAGACGTATTGCAAGCGTGGTCGAAATGACGGGCTTGCCGGTGTTCTGGTGCACAGGCTCGCTATCCAGCGTCAGCACGGCGATGGACACACCCTTTTCGTTCATACCGTCAAGACATACAAAAGGCGCAGTCAGGCTCGCCATCTTAGTTTTGATATTCTCATCAGGCACATTTGCCGAAACATTGTCAAGTGCGGCAAAGGCAATAGACTTATATCCGTCCTTTGGAGCACAGTAAACCAACATAGCAGATGTATCTTTACTAAAATCGTAATTACGTCCCATATGAACGTCGCCGTCCGTATCGGTCAGACTAAACGCCGTACAGCCGAAATTGGGTGCTTCGATCTTCACAGGCAACAGCGGCAGCGCCTCTTTCAGAATCGCATCGATCATCGTCTGATCGTCCTTAATGCCGTAATCGATAATATTGTCAAGATTGTAGTCGTATTGGACATCCATGCTATAGAGATTGTATCCATCCTCGTAATCCGTAAGCTGCTCAATGCTGCTGAAGGTCTGGATTCTGGTGAAATACAGTCCCAAAAACGCAACGGCGGCTAATACAATAACCGCTAAAATCGCCACTAAAACTATTAAAATACGTTTCTTCACTTTATTCATGTCATTTCCTCCTTTTAGGTTTTGTATAAATCCCATTGGTTAATAGATTTTTTATTTCTTCATCAATATCGGCATTTCTTCTTAAGGAATATAATCAGTGCATCCTTAGCTTATTCTGTAATAGCACCCGACCTTGCATTCGGGTTATATTTCATAATAAAGAGCTCCAAACTTTCTTTCAGCACTTCTATCTGGGATTTCAGATAAAATTCGTCCTCAAATAATGCGTAATGTACGCAAGCTCTGATCAGAATGAATATCAGAGGCGTCAGTTTTTCGTAGGGAATACCGAGTTTGCCTTCTAAGTTTTTTGCGTATTCGGTATAACGCTTATCAACACCTGCAAAGAATTTCTGACCGTATTCTCTGTATTTCGGGTGGGTATAAACCTGATACATCAGGCGGTATTTCTTTCCGTGTTTTTTTGCCGTCCAGTACGGTATCTCGTCAATGAACCGCCATAACTCCTCAACATCTGTGGGGGCTTTCGCCATAAAGTCATCTTCCACCTTACTCATGCAGTATTCGGTGGATTGGATGATCAGATCATCTAAATCCTTAAAATATGTATAAATCATAGATGTGTTATATCCGCAATACTTAGCCAAACCTCGAATACCGGTGCCGTGAAGCCCTAAATCAGCAAAACCGTTAAAGCACTTTTCCATAAGCTCAATTTTTTTTGCATTCCATTGTTCTTCTGTATAATTCGCCACCTGTCAGCCCCCTTAATTCAAATCGTTCGTAACAAATAAAGTATAACATGCATCTGATTAAAATGCAATATGTTTCAGTATTTTAATGTACGAACTTATTCCTCTCTAAACATATTGCATAAGAGCAAATTTGATATGGAAATAAAATAAATTTATATGTATTTCACGAATGCTTACATCATAATTTTTCTAAATTTTTGCTCATCTGAAAATCTGATTATTCATAGCAGCCACCCTTGTCTAAATGTTTTTCTTGATTTTAAGTATGTTCTGTCCGTCCTTGTATTCATAAGTAATTTCATCCATACTTTTTTTAACAATATATATTCCAAGTCCGCCAACCCTGCGTTCTTCCGCCGAAAGCGTTATGTCAGGCTCCTCAGCGGAAAGCGGATCATACTGCACTCCATGGTCAATAAAAGTGATAATAACTGCAGGAGGATTTTCGTTTTCTTCGACGCGAACCGTAGCAGGACCTACATCGGGTTTATAAGCATAATGAGCAATATTTCCGAACAATTCGTCAATAGCAATATCAATCTGCATTTTCGCCTTTAAAGGACATCCGAAAGCATTAAGCTGCTCATCAACAAAATCCGTTACCGATGTAATGTTATCAACAGTTGCATCAACGGTTAATTCCTTCATTTTTATCCTCCTTCATCTTATTATTGTATTTAAGACTGAGCATTGTAATATCGTCAAATTGCGGAGCGTCTCCTGCAAATCTGTCTATGTCGTTTTTTACAAGCTCACACAGAGACTTTGAATCAACGCATTTATTTTCATTCAGGAGTCTGAGCAATCTGTCTTCTCCGTAAGCGTTTTCCTGAATATCGGTTGCTTCGGTTACACCGTCTGTATAAAGGAAAATTTCGTCACCCGGTTCAAGCCGTAGTTCATTTTTGCCATATACGATACCATCCATTCCGGCAAGAACAAATCCCGCACGGCATTTCAGATACTCAAAAGAACCGTCTTTACGGCGAATAAGAGGCGGATTGTGACCGGCATTTGCAAAGTCAACATGCCCTGTTTTTAAATCAAGAATTCCCATCCATGCCGTAACAAACATTCCCGCATCGTTGTTTTCGCAGAGTTTTTCGTTCGCAAGTGTGAATACATCGTTTATTTCATTTCCTGCCTCTGCAAGGCTTTTGATCAATGTTTTGGAAGTCATCATAAACATTGCAGCCGGAATACCCTTGCCGGAAACATCGGCAATTAAAAATGCTAATCTGCTTTCACTAAGCAGGTAAAAATCATAGAAATCACCGCCAACCTCTTTTGCAGTAGTCATACTTGCATAAATATCAAATTCAGTCCTGTTCGGATACGGCGGAAATACACTTGGTAAAGCCGAATATTGAATAGTCTTTGCAAATTCAAGCTCTTTGTCAATTCGTGCTGCTGCCTCAGCTATATAGCCTTTCAGTGTAACAACGGTTGAGTTAATATCATCCGAAAGGGATGCAAACTCCTCATTACTGCGTACATCAACCGTAACATCAAGGTTGCCGCCCGTAATTTCAGCAAGAGAATTATTTATCTTACGGATGTTGTTGACGATAAGCTTTTTAATAAGCAGGTACACAATGATAAAAAGTGCTCCGAACACAATAAAAAGCATAAACGCTGTTATATAAATTGATAAATCTTTTGAAAACTCTACTTCATCCTGAGGAATAACCGCAATAACATAATATCCCTCGGACACGACATACATACAATAACACTGTTGTCCGTAAACCTCGGCAGTAAAGCATTCCTCCTGCGCCGTATTATCAGTATCAATACTTATTCCGGTAACACCGATATTTTCTCCATCATTATCTTTTCTGTCGCTTACTATTTCCCATTTTTCATTTGCAATTATTATCGAGCCGTTTTCCCCGACATGACGGTTTCGTGTAATACCAATCACCTGCTTGTCAATATCACGCTGAAAACGTTGTGCATCATAAGCAACCTGAACAAAACCGCTGTCAAGAGCAACTCCGGCATATTTTCTCATAATACTCGAGTCAGAAGCTGTCGGACGGTATTTCTGCACAAATTCCTTTGTCTCGCCGTCGAGCAACACGAGAAATTCTTCTGATTGCTCACCACCGTTCATATTGTAATTAATAAAGGCATCGTAGGTTGATAATATAATGATTCCTCTTTTATCAACTATATTTATTTCAGCCACATCATACTTTTCTTTAAGCTCGTTGAGGTAATTTTCTGAGATATCATCCTGACTTGAAATATCATTTGCAATCAATTTTGTTAAATTCAGTAAATTTTCATCTGAGGCATCGCTTATATCGGCTTTTACATCATCAATATTAAGATTTAATAATTCAAGTGTGTAACTTTGCGTGAGCTGCGACTGCAAAAACATTGAAAAGCTTATCGTTATAACAAACGCAACAGATACACATAAAAGCAGCCAACGGGAGAATGTCTGGGATATCCTGCGTATATCGTGACGTTCTCGTCTTTTATAGTTTCCTATAAATGAAACAAGTAAAATCGCAAACATTACTGCCAATGCATTTAAAGAAATCATAAGAAATGTGCATTTACGAACAATGGTAAACGCATTATGCACGTCTGACAAATTAGTTAAGAATATCATCAGCATATCAAATACCTCAGTTAATATTGCAATAACTAATCCGTAAAACCAAGATGCTTTTTTGTTATCAAACAAAAACTTACGCGTTACAGCAGCTAAAACACCTGCTAATACCGTCGTGATGGAGCAAGCTATCTGCGTATAAGCACCTGCACCCCAGAATGCTGCATAAAAACGCTCTATTCCGCCGATTACTCCGGAGATAATTCCGGCAGGCGCACCGAAAATGAGACCTGCACAAAGCGGCGCTGCATTACGGACATTAATAGTCGCACCTTCAACATTAACGCCAAATTCAGTACCGCAAATTGCAATTATACCGAAGACAAGCCCTATTATAATCTGCTTATATATGTATTTTAATTTATTGAATCCTGTTTTTTTATCAATCAGATACATAAGGACCGAGAATATTACCGGCACTGCCGCCATAAGTGACAGTTTCATAAACATAGGCATATTTATTTCTCCTGTTGTTCTAAATTAAAGATTGAATTACTCTATGGTAAGTATATCGACAAATCCTGTTATCTCAAAAACATCAGCTATTGTATCGTTTACATTGCGTACTATCATTTCACCCTGCTTATTCATAACCTTCTGAGAATTAAGCAAAACACGAAGTCCGGCTGAAGAAATATACTCAAGCTCCTTAAAGTCAAAAACAAGCTTTTCAACTCCGTTTATACTTTTTTTCAGCTCAGCCTCAAGCTTTGGAGCGTTTGTTGCGTCAAGCCTCCCCGATAATGAAAGTATAATCTGATTATCTTCCGATATCATGTTGATCGTCATTTTCTTTTCCTCCTTCGAATCTTTTATATTCATAATTATAACTGATTTATATATGCTTTTCAATCAGAAAAATAGAATATTACATTATCAATGACAATCAAAAAGGCTATTCAAGATAAGCGCTGATTACAATCCGTTTTTAAGGAAAAATGAACCGCAATTAGGATACGCTTTGTATCAAAATTGCGGTTCTTATTTGTCGATTCACCGAATAAAAGATATTTTGTTTTTCGGAGATTCTATTTTTTACCGATAGCAGTCCATTCTGTTCTGCCTACACAAAATGGTGCAGTTCAAATTTCTTTGCCGATTTTTTAGCTCCTTATTTTAACTTTCATTTTAATTGAAACTCCTGAAATTATTGAAAACAATAAAATAATTATATTATTTTTATCATATTTTTTAATTTGTCAATTATTTTAATAGATATAATCAGAGTTTCCTTAGTTAAAATCAAAGAAACCAAGTCCTCGAAGTGCATTGATAAAGCGTTTCATATAGTCAAGCGATGTCACAGGCCAGTGGAATCCCATTCTGTAGAGCACCTGCATAGTGTATTTATTGCTCTTTCCGACGGAGAATATCTTCTGACCGTGCGCCATATTCTGGTAGGCAAGCATACTGGAAAGAATTTTTGCCTTTTCCGGATTCTGCTTTGCTTCTTCCAGCGCCTTTTCGTAATCCTCTGTTTCTGCAGCCTGCGAGTGAAGTCCGATTTTATCCATCTCCATATATAGGTCGCCCATCATCAGCATATGATTATTGAAAGGGTGGAATACAGTACAGTACTTTGGAGTCTTTGACAGAAGAAGGATTGCTTTTGCAACAAAATCTATAGGAGAAAGCTCAAACGGCATTTCTATCATATCATACGGATATTTTCCAATTATAATATTGGATTTGAGCCTGCCCATAAATGTGTTTGTGGTAAAGTTAATCTGATACTCGCCGTCGCTGTTTCTTGCGGAAAGCGTACCGACACGCATAATTTTTGCATTAAAGCCTTTTGAAACTTCTTCAAGAATTGCCCTTTCGGCAAGGAATTTTGAAAGCGTGTACTTAGATGTTGTCTGCTGTCCGAAATAAAGCTGATTTTCCTTCAGATGAGTTACCTCTCCCTGCTCACCTACATATATACCGCCGACACTCATAGTTGAAACGTGAATAAGACGTGCATTTGTCTGCTTACAGAAATCTATTACATTAAGCGTTCCGTACAAATTGACATCTTCAATGTCTGTTCCCTTTGAAAAGTGCTTTACATTTGCGGCACAGTTAATCACAGTATCAATATTGAAATCAAGGAATTTGTCAAACGATTCTCTGTCTGTGACATCTCCGCTTAAGACAGTCAATCTGTCGGAATAGTTTTCTTTCAGACTTTCTTCAAAATAATAGAAGTAAATCATATTAAGTCTGTCCTCTGCGGGATTGTTATTCTTGTCACGCAGCAGGCAGTAAACCTTGCCGCTGTATCTGTGGAGCAGCTCATAAAGAATATGTATTCCAAGGAAGCCTGCGGCACCTGTGAGGAGTACATCGCCTATCTCCTGCATATCTCCGTTTTTAAAGCTGTCAAGATTATTTTTAAGCAACACATTTTCAATATTACTGTAATCATAGTTGCCCAAATCTTCAAAGTCATTCTTCACAGCGTCCTTTTCGCAAAGCTTTGCAAGTGCGGCAGGAGTAGGGTTTTCAAATACATCACCGTACGCAATCTCTATACCGCTCTTATTGGCAAGAATAATCACCCTTGTTACAGTAAGCGAACTGCCTCCTATATCAAAGAAATTATCATCGGCATAAACCTTATCAAGCTCCAGAACCTTGGCAAATATATCGCACATAGTTTTTTCAAGAGCAGTTGTCGGTTTAGCTCCTGTTTTCTTTTCGGACGACTGAGGCTCGGGCAAAAGCTTCGTGTTGATTTTGCCGTTAGGGGTCAGCGGCATTTCAGAAAGCTGAACATATGCCGCAGGCACCATATAATCGGTCAGAGATTTTTTAAGCTCATTTTTGACAAATTCCGTATCAAGCTGAATATCCGACGTGTAGTAGGCACATATAGCGTCAGCGTTATTCACCTTTCTTATCAGAGAAACTGCGCTCTTAATGCCGTTGATATTTGACAGGCACTTTTCGATTTCGCCCAGCTCAATTCTCAAACCTCTGAGCTTAACCTGATTGTCGGTTCTGCCGAGTATTACAACATCACCGTTCTTCGTCCACTTGGCATAGTCGCCCGAACGATAGGTTCTTTCGCCGTTAAACTCAACAAACGCTTTTTTCGTCTGCTCGGGAAGTTTGTTGTAACCAAGTGCAACTCCGCAGCCTGAAATCAAAAGCTCGCCCACCACTCCGACAGGAAGAAGGTTGTTGTCGACGTCAACTATATGTTCAACATAGTTTAAAAGAGGTTTACCGACTGAAATTTCATCAGCGTTTGTCAGGTCTTTACAGTTTGACGAAACTGTAATTTCGGTAGGACCGTAGGTATTTAAAATCCGTGCATCGGTTTTTTCACGGAGAAGATTCAGGAGCTTATAGGGATATTTCTCACCGCCCGAAAGAATAACCTTGCAGTCTGCCATCGCCTCTGCAAATTCATCAAGCTCCATATACTGCAAGAGCCTTGAAGGAGTTGAATTGAATGCATCAACGTTATTTTCCTTAAGAAACTTTGCAAGGGCAATCGGGTTAACCGTCTGCTCATCGCTTGCAAAGACAAGCGTCAAACCGTTGCACAACGAAAGGACTGTTTCCTTAAGCGACATATCAAATGATACGGTAGTTACAGAGCCGTAAGATTTGCAATTATCAACAACATACTTTACCTGAGGATTTGCATCGCTGTAGCTTAAATAGTTTGCAATTCCAATGTGTCTGAGCATAACGCCCTTCGGTTTTCCCGTTGAGCCTGATGTGTAAATAAGATAAGCCAAATCCTCGGGACTTACGTCAACATCGGGTGTTTCGCAGTTTTCACCGCCTAAAAGCAAATCCACATCTACCGTTTTATCGTAGGTATTTACAAGCTCACCCTCGGTTACTACGAAATCAGCCTCACTGTCCTCGATAATGCTGTTGATTCTTTCCTGCGGATAGTCGGGACAGGTCGGAATAAATGCTCCGCCTGCTTTGAGAACGCCGAAAATGGTTGAGAAAATTTTTGAGGTTCGATCGAGCAGTACAACAACTCTTCCGCCCTTTTTCAAGCCTCTTGCAATAAGCTCGTTTGCAGTAACATTTGCACGGCGGTTAAGCTCTCTGTATGTAAGAGTTCCGTCACAGGCTGTAATTGCATTACTGTCGGGAGTTTTTTCAACCTGATTCTCAAACATTTTATGCAAAAGCTTTGTTTCAACAGGAGCAATACTTGTTAAGGAAAAACTGTTCAGCTCATCAATCTGGCTGTCATCAAGCAGAGAAATTTTCCTTATATCACTTTCCGGCGCAGAAATAATGTGCATAGCCGTATTGAAAATTGATTTTACAAGTGTTTGCATCAGCTCTTTACTGTAAAGTGCTTCGTTATAACGGACAACAATACAGGGCTGATTTTTATAATTTTCAATATAAATTGCAGTTTTAAACTTGGTGATTTCCATATCAAAGAAATTTCTCTCAACAGCTTCGCCGTCAATTTTCAAATCGTCCGTTACACCAATCTGATATTCATACATTATATTCGGTGCAAATCCATATTTTGAACAAATCTTTGAATAAGGATAAATTTCATTTTCTATTGCGCCCGTGAAAACAGACTTGCTCTTTTTGACAAATTCAAGTGCCGAAATATCTTCAATCTCGATTCCGAGAGGTAATGTTTTGACAAACATACCAAAACAATCCGTCAGACGCATATCGCTTCTGCCGTTGCTGATTGTGCTAAGATATACGTTTCTTGAATTTGTAAAGCGTGACACTGAATAGAAAGCGGCTGCGAGGAAAAGCTGTGCAGGCGTAACACCGTTTTTATTACAGAAAGCTTCTATATGCGCTAAATCAAAGGGAACACTTACCTCTGCAAGCCTGCCGTTATCCCCTTGTGAGCCTGAGTCAGGAGTTATTTCGGACGCCGACTCAAAATTCTTCATCATATCATCAAAGAATTTTTCAGCCTTGCTGTATTCCTCGCTGCTTTCAGCTTTGATTTCGTCATCAATATAGTCAAAATATGTATAATCCTCCGGCTTGATTTCAGCGCCCTCATATGCTGCTTTTAGCTGATTCAAAAATATGTTGTAAGACGCACCGTCAAAAATAATATGGTGAAAATCAGCGAAAAGATAGATATTTCTCTCTGTTTCAACAACAAGGATTCTGAACAGAGGAGATTTGGAGAAGTTAAACGGCTTGACAAATTCTTTCTTTAAGAGTTCAAGCTCGTTTTCGGTCATTTTCTTTACGGGAATATCAAACTGCCTGTTGTCAGGATATACCTGCTCCACATCATCGTTTTGCGTTGTAAGATGTGTGAATATGTACGGATGCGCAAGAATAACCTTTTTAACGCTTTCAGCAAGCTTATCTGCGTTTATTGACTTTGTGAATTTAAGAATTGACGGAATGTTATAGAGCGTAGTGTACGGATTTTTCATACAGTCAAAATATACACCTAACTGCGTCTTGGACAGAGGATACAAAGACTTGTAAGCTTTTTTTGTCGGCTCAGCTGTATTCTTTGCCAACGCTCCGCTCATAAGGTATTCCTGAAGCCGGTCTTCAATAGAAATAACCGAGCATTCCTTCATCATCTGCTTTACATTAGCCTCAAATCCGAATTCCTTATGGAGTTCAACCGCAAGTTTGATAACCGACAGAGAATTCAGACCTGCAAACAAAAGATTTTCAGTAACACTGAATTTATCGTTGCCGAGAATTTTAGCAATGATTGAGTGAATTTTCTTTTCAAGCAAGGTCATAGGCTTTGATGATGATTCGCTGTTCTGTGCTTTCTTTTCAGGCTTGGGCAATGCACGCTTATTGACTTTCTGATTCTGATTGAGCGGAATTCTGTCAATCTGCATTGTTACCGCAGGCACCATATACGGAGGTTTGTTAGCAAGGATAAATTCATTTAATTTCTGAATATCTACCTTGCTGTCAGATACAACATAAGCCGCAATAAACTTTCCGCCGCTTGGCTCATCAAATGCCGCAACGGTTGCGTCTTTTATGCCGTCAAATTCACGGATAATTCGCTCAACCTCGGACAACTCAATTCTGAAGCCTCTGATTTTAACCTGACCGTCGTTTCTGCCGACAAAGTCGAGATTGCCGTCGGGCAGGAAACGTACTATATCGCCCGTTCTGTAAACTCGTTCATAGCCTTTTTCATCGGTAAAAGGATTTTTGATAAAGGATTTATCGTTCTGCTCAGGACGGTTTAAGTAACCTCTTGACACGCCGTGACCTGCAACCCAGAGTTCACCGGGAACGCAAGGCGGCAAACGTCTGCCCTGCTTATCAACAACATAAAGCTTTGTATTATCAAGTGCTTTTCCTATAGGAACTCTGTCATAAAGCTTATCAACCTCAAATGCTGTTATGCAAACAGTACTCTCTGTAGGACCGTAAAGATTTATCATCTTATGATTTTTCGGAGGAGCAAGCGGCACAAGCTTTTCGCCTCCAACGGACAATTCACTTATTGAACTGTTGTCAATTTCAACAGCAAACTGCCTGCCGACCTGTGTTGTCATAAAGCTGTGTGTTATACCGTTTTCGTTAAAGTACTTGTCAATAGCTACAAGGTCAAGACGGATTGACTCGTCAATGATATGGATTGTTGCCCCTGTTGTCAGCGCAGGGTACATATCCATCATATTAGCATCAAAGCCGTAGCTTGCGTAAGCCGCAACCCTTGACTGAGAAGTAAGATTGTAATAATTTCTATACCAGTTACAGAATGATACAATATTCCTGTGCTCAAGCATACAGCCCTTTGGCGTACCTGTCGAGCCTGAGGTGTAGAGCATAATAAACAAATCCTCAGGCTTGGGATTTGCACTGATTTTATCGCTTTCGGGAAGATTTGGAATGTCCTCAATAAGAAGTACCTTTCCATTGTAATTCGGAACAAGCTCAAGCAAGTCCTTGCCTGCAATCAACAGCTTTGCATTGGCGTCCTGCATCATAAATTCAAGACGCTCCTGCGGATATGAGGGGTCAAGCGGCTGATATGCCGCACCCGATTTCAAAACACCGACAGATGCAAGCACCATATATTCACATCTCGGAATGAGTACGGAAACAACGTCTTCCCTGCCGATTCCGAGCGAGGAAATGTATGCGCCTATTCTTTCGGATATTTCGTCAACCTCTTTGTATGTATAGCTCTTGCCAAGATATACAACAGCTGTGTTGTCGGGATTCTGTTGAGCCTGCCGTCTGAACAGCGTTACAATATCGGTCTTTTCGTAATCCCTTTCGGTATTGTTAAAGCTGTCAAGCAGAGAAATCTGCTCGCTGTCTGTTATATCAATATCAATTATTTTTTCTTTTGCGATAAATTCAGTTACCGCTTTTTCAAACGATTTCAAAAAGCTTTCTGCAGACTTTTTCTCATACAAATCTGCACGGTATTCAAATCTCATTGAAAATCTTCCGTTAAGTCTTGAAAGCTCTGCCGAAATATTTGCCTTTGCATCGGGAACATCAATTGTTTCGGCAAATATTTCCTTTCCGCAGAAGTTAATATTTCTGAATATATCACCCTGATATGCAAAAATGGTTGGCGGATTTATCTGTAAATCAGAACAAATATCTGCATATGAATACAAATCATATTTTCTGTTGTTTTGAAGCTGTGAATCAAGATTCTTCAGAAACTGCACAATACTTTCGTTCTTACTGAAATCACAGTAAACAGGCAGTGTCTTAACAAACATTCCGCAGGAATTTGAGAGCTTTTCGTTACGTCCGTTATGGATAGTTGCAAAAAGGCTTTCTTCAGCTCCCGAAAATTTTGCAAGCAAAAAGCCGTAAACACCGCAGAAGAATGTGCTTGTTTTTATACCGTTTTTGCGGCAGAACTTTCTTATATCGTCAGCGTTAAAGGAGGTAAATTTGTAATCAACAGCCTTTGCAAGTGATTTTCCGTCGTTTTTGTCATTCATCATAACGGAATCAAGCTCAATGCCGCCGAAAACAGAATTATAGTATTCCTTTGCCGCTTTAAACTCATCTGTCTTTAATCTTTCCTCTTCTTCATCCGAAACATCGTTTCCTGTAAAATGCTCCGGTTCAAGCGGCAAGCCGTTGTAGGCTCTGTCAACGTCATTCAAAAAGATTTTCGCTGACGAGCCGTCAAAGATAATATGGTGAAAATCACAGAAAAGCATTACATATGAATCAAGACTAATAATACAGCACCGATAAAGTCTTTCGCTGAGTAACTCGAAAGGATAAACAAGGCTTTTCTTATCAAAATCAGCATCGTGCATTTCTTTAACTTCTACAACTGCCGGTTCATCGGACGAAAGCTTGTAGACAGTTCCGTTGATATCGGCAGTTAAGCGTGATTTAATGTACGGATGATTTTCAATAACCGCTTCAACCGCCTGCTTAAGTCTTGTGATGTCGATATCCTTGTCAAGCTTTAAAAACAACGGAATATTGTAAGCAATACCGCTCGGATTGTTCAGATAATCAAAATAAATTCCGTACTCTGTCTTTGAAAGGGCAGCCTTTTTTGGTTTATTCATTTCATTCACCCCTAATAATTATTTTTTATACTGACAACACTTAAATATATTCTTCTGCTTTAAATTTTAATTACCAATCTGTTAAATCCCAGTACACTTGAATATTCAACGCTTTTTGAAACAGCTTTTACAACCTCAATTTCCGAAAGTGTTTTTTCTTCACTGTCATTTGAAACAATATCATACGGCTCTCCGTTATCACGAATAGAAATTATTGCGTCACCGCCGTCAATCATAATACGAATATCAATATCTGCTTTTTTCTTCTTGCCGGTACGCTCTGCGATATCTGCCGAAATTCCTTCAACAGCTACGGCTATCCTGTTAGCAACGTTTTTTTCAATATTGTGACTTGTAAGAAACGATGTTAAATATAAAGAAACACCGGAGGCGTTTTCCTTTGAGCCTTTGAAAGACAATGAAACAACCTCATTATTATCATTGGATTCAATAAGATAAAAGCTGTCATACTTACCTTTTGATTTTCTTTTAATAACGAGAATTATAAAATATAATACAATCAAAGTGCCGACCTGAGCTACCACAAGTGAAATCCACACGCCTGTTATTCCGAAAAATACTGAAAGAATCAGAGCTGAAGGAATCAGTATTACAATGCCGTTGACAACAGCAATAGTTGTTGATAATGTCTTTCTCTGAGTTGCCATATAGTAATAAAGAAACAGAAAAGAAAAAGCAAGCGCAGGAAATGACAGAGCGTTTATCCTGAGTGCGGGAACTGCATTTGCAATATCGTTTTCAGCAGTTATTCCGAAAAGTCTTATTACAGGTTCGGGTGCAACCAAAATAAACAGCATAGTTACAACGCTTACTACGGCAAGAATTGTGAATGCCCGTCTGAAGGCATACCGTATTCCGTCAAAATCCTTTTCTCCCAGACAAACGCCGACAATCGGTATCATCGTCTGCGACGCACCTGTTATGAACATAGACATAAAAATCTGACTTGATGAGCATATTGAATACGAAGCCATTGCATCCCTTCCGCCTGTGCTCTGGATAATCCAGTTAAGGAACAGCATTTTGACCGTTATAAGAAGCGTTCCCAACGCACCTGATAAGCCGACTGTAATCAGTTCGGAAAAAATTTCAAAAAATTTTTTGGGAGCTTTCAGAATTGAAAAGTCAAAATGCAGCGTGCTCTTTTTTGAAACGAAATGTGTAATCATCATAACAAAGCCTACAGCGTAGCCTGTGACGGTTGCTATTGACGAGCCTGCAATACCCATATTGAAAACGCCCATATACACATAATCCATAATCAGATTTATTATATTTGCCACAATAATTATATTTGAAGCAAATCTCGGTCTGTTGTCAGTTCTGATAAAATAAGTTGAGCATAACAGCATCAGATTAAGAGGCGTTCCGATTATATACGGTATGTAATACTGGTATAAAAGCGGATTCAAAACTTTGTCCTTGGTAAGCAAAGAGCATATTCCGCCGGCAAGCGGAAGCTGTATTGCCATCAGTACAACGCATAATAACACAACTGCAATAAATGTTGTCGTAAAAATGCGGTTTACAAGCTTTTTGTCATTCTTGCCCTTTGCAACGGCTATAACACTTGAAGCTCCGAGTCCGAACAAAATCGTCAGCGAAAAATAGAGCTGAGCAACAGGTGATAACAGGTTTATTGCAGCCAAAGCATTCTTACCGAGAATATTGCCGGCTATTATTGAATCGACAATCATTGCAATATTTGTAGCCATAGCCGTAAGAACGGTAGGCAAAAAATATTCCGCATACTTCCTGTTTATTGTGACAGAATTACGTTTTAACGCTGTTTCACTCATAAAATCACTCTCATTAAAAATATTATGCTTTATCTATCTCAAGAAAACTGTCCATTCCTGTCATAGTGAATATTTCCATAATCATATCATTTACATTAACAAGCCTGAGATTTCCTTTGACACTTGTCAGTTTCTTATAAAGCATTAAAATAACCCTGAGTCCTGCACTTGATATATACTCAAGCTCTCTCATATTAAGAGTAACCGTTTCAATTTCATCAAAAGAATTGCGGTTAATCTCCTCCTCTAACTGCGGTGAGGTAATAGTATCAAGTCTGCCGCTTAATGAAATTATAAGATTCTGATTACTGATATTAGTTGTGATTTGCATAATGATACCTCCAATATCAAATATTTATTTAATAATAACATAAATTCTGTTAAGTTACAAGCAGATTTCGTTATATAATTCTAAATTCATCACGTTTATTATAATGTAAGAACACTGATAATATAACTACAAATAATGATGGTTAAGCAATATTTTTACACCGAAGTGATATAATCATCACGAGGATATTTTACAGCGTAAAGGAGGATATAGTTATTAAATAACCGACCTTGCAATCGGGTTGTATTTCATAATAAAGAGTTCCAAACTTTCTTTCAGCACTTCTAACTGTTCTTTCAAATAGAACTCATCCTCAAACAGTGCGTAATGCACGCAGGCTCTGATTAGAATGAATATGAGCAGTGTCAGCTTTTGATAGGGAATCCCTTACTTGCCCTCTAAGCTTTTTGCGTATTCGGTGTTACGCTTATCAACACCCGCAAAGAATTTCTGACCGTATTCTCTGTATTTCAGGTGGGTATAAACCTGATACATCAGTCGGTATTTCTTTCCGTGTTTTTTTGCCGTCCAGTACGGTATCTGGTCAATGAACCGCCATAAGTCCTCAACATCTGTGGGGGCTTTCGCCATAAAGTCATCTTCCACCTTACTCATACAGTATTCTGTGGATTGGATGATAAGGTCATCTAAATTTTCAAAGTAGGAAAAATCATAGAAGTGTTATATCCGAAATGTTTTGCCAACACTCGAATACCGGTGCCGTGAAGTCCTAAATCGGCAAAACCGTTAAAGCACTTTTCCATAAGCTCAATTTTTTGACATTCCATTGTTCTTGTGTTTAATTCGCTAACTAATGCCTCTTTCATTCAAATCATTCGTTCTGAATAAAAAGTATAACATACATCTGATTAAATTACAATATGTTTCAGAATTTTTATGTACGAACAGATAAAACACAAAACCAGAAAACTGCTCTTTTTTATATCCTTTTTACAATATACAACAAACTACTCTTTTCATCCTATTCACGATAACGCTGCTCTGTTTCGATTAGTCCGGCTTTTTCAAATCCTTAATTACTCTGCGTACTGTGGCAGGTGACAGTTTTATGTCGCCTGATATTCTATTTACGGAGAGCCAGCACTCACCGTTTTTATTTGCTCGGTCGTAATGCTTGATTAAAACCTCGAAATCCTGATTTTCAATCACCGTATTTTCAAGTCTTTAGCCGACTTGCTCTATCAGTTGAAAAAGTCTCACTACTGAAAAAGGCTGACAGGCAATTATTTTCATCTGCTACATTGCGGAGTTGTCAAATTTGTCTGCCCATGTTCTGAACTGCGAGTAATAAAAACAAGCTTGCCCATCGTATTTTGCTGATTGGCAAGCTTTTACTTTATATCACTTTATTTCTTATTTATAGAGCAAATCGTTTACATTAATGGAATTTAGTATCAATTTCATATAAAAAAATTAATAATTCATAGATTATCTTATTATGCGATGTTTACACATTCCGGTTTTACCACATTCATGGCACTTTAGTTTGCGCTTTGTTAAAGTGTGATACCCCTTAACATATTCACCCATAGTAGGAACAAATAGCGCCTTACAATGTGGGCATTCATAATAGCCCGCTTTTACTTCTAACATAGCCGCCGCTCCAATGCCTGCAACAGCTGTTATAATTGCAAACACAATCAATGCAATTCGTGCAATCGTTGGTATTGCAATGTAAGATGCTATTACTACAAGCGAGCAAACAGCAATTATAGTAATCACACCACAAATAATGGACAAAGCCATTCTTTTCTTGTTTTCTTCATTTTCTTTAATCAAATTCATCATATTTTCCTCCGCTTTCTTTTGATAATCAACTTCAGATACTCTTTCGCCGGTAAGCAGGTCATTAACAGTTATTTGCAAAGCATCACATAACGGAATCATAAGAGAAACTTCCGGTAATCCTTTTCCACATTCCCACTTTGAAACAGTTTTATCACTTATGGATAATATGTCGGCAAGCTGCCTTTGTGTAAAATTTTGCTCTTTTCTTATTTCAGCAATAAATTTGCCGATTTTAATTTGGTCCATAATTTCACCCCCCATTCTCTAAGAAAATTGTATATGATGAATGACTTAATTAACACACACAGAACGTAGAATTTTTCATATCTACGGGGCGTAGAGTTTAGGTATATAAAAAGCAGAAAGAAGTTACCATAAAATTAATGGTAACTTCTTTCTGTTTGGCTCCCCCAACTGGGCTCGAACCAGTGACATCATGATTAACAGTCATGCGCTCTC
>CACXFS010000052.1 GCA_902766885.1 uncultured Ruminococcus sp.
TATCTTGCCTAAGAATCAGAAAAATGTATGACTCCCGAGATACCGAGTTTTATATCATATCCGACTTTTATAACGGACTAAAAAATTACCGTTTAGCACCATATAACTAATCTGAAAAAATAAGTATACTAAAAATCAACATAAGTCCCCAAGTGTATATTGATTTTGAAAATGAATAATGGTAAAATTAATCAAAGTGTATATTTTTGCATAAAGGAATTAAAAACGCAAAAAAAGAGATTATAATTAATTGATATATAATCAATACCACTATACTTTCGGGCGGTTTTTCTGCTTTTTAAGCCGAAAAATGCGCTTGTTTCGGAGGCGGCATTTTGAAATTAGGACTTGATATTGGTTCGACCACAATAAAATGCGTTGTGCTCGACGACGAAAACAAACTAATATACAGCACATACGAGCGTCATTATTCTCAGATTACCGAGAAAATAGCCGAAATTCTCGACACTGTTCGTTCAAAGGTTGACGATGTTCAGAATGCATGCGTTGCAATGTCGGGTTCGGCAGGTATGGGCGTTGCTCAGGACTGCGGAATTGACTTTGTTCAGGAGGTTTACGCCACCAGAGTTGCCGCCAATACATTTCTGCCCGGAACGGACGTTGTTATTGAGCTCGGCGGCGAGGACGCAAAAATTCTTTTCCTGACTAACGGTCTTGAGGTTAGAATGAACGGAACCTGCGCAGGCGGTACGGGTGCGTTTATCGACCAGATGGCTACCTTACTCAACGTGCCACTTGAAGAATTAGACGAGCTTGCAAAGCAGTACGAAAAGACTTATACAATCGCATCACGCTGCGGCGTGTTTGCTAAAACAGATATTCAGCCTCTGCTCAATCAGGGCGCAAGAAAGAGCGATATTGCCGAAAGTATTTTCAATGCCGTTGTCAGCCAGACTGTTGCAGGTCTTGCTCAGGGACGTGAAATTGAAGGTCAGGTTGTCTACCTCGGCGGACCGCTTACATTTATGAGCGAGCTGCGCAATTGCTTTGACCGCACACTCGGCACAAAGGGTATCTGTCCTGAAAATTCGCTTTATTACGTTGCCTGCGGTGCGGCTCTCTGCGCCGACAAGCCGATTGAATTTGATAAGGTTATAGAAGAAGTTAAAAACTACAGAGGCTCGGGCAACTTTGCGTTTAATCCTCCGCTTTTCGAGAGCGAGGACGACTACAAGGCTTTCTGCGAAAGACACGCAAAGGCTGACGTAAAGCAAAAAGAGCTTAAAGGCTACAAGGGCAAGGCTTACATAGGAATGGACGCAGGCTCAACCACCGTAAAGGGCGTTGTGCTCAATGAGGACGGCGAGCTGCTCTATTCAAAATATCTTCCCTCAAAGGGAAATCCCGTTGAGATTATCAAGGAATTTCTTGAAGAAATCTACGCAATCAACCCCGAAATCAACGTTGCTTCGTCTGCCGTTACGGGCTACGGCGAGGATATTATAAAGAATGCATTTGACGTAGACTACGGAATTGTTGAAACAATCGCTCACTTTACGGCGGCTAAATATTTTATGCCCGATGTTGAGTTTATTATCGACATAGGCGGGCAGGATATTAAGTGTTTCAAGATTCATAACGGCGCAATTGACAACATATTCCTTAACGAGGCTTGCTCGTCAGGCTGCGGAAGCTTTTTGCAGACATTTGCAAATGCTCTCGGTTATGATATTGAGGAGTTTGCAAAGCTCGGACTTTTTGCAAAGCGACCCGTTGACCTCGGCTCACGCTGTACGGTATTTATGAATTCAAGCGTTAAGCAGGCACAGAAGGACGGCGCAACAATTGAGGACATTTCGGCAGGACTTTCTTTAAGCGTTGTTAAAAATGCACTCTATAAAGTTATCCGTGCGTCAAGTCCCGACGAGCTGGGCAAAAGAATCGTTGTTCAGGGCGGTACGTTCCTAAACGACGCAGTTCTGCGTGCGTTTGAAATGGAGATGGGCGTTGAGGTTGTCCGTCCGAATATCGCAGGACTTATGGGCGCATACGGTGCGGCACTGTACGCAAAGAAAAAGTCAAAGGGCAAAGCAGACAGCAAGCTTGCCGACAGCAACGCTCTTAAAAATTTTGTTCACGAAATCAAGGTCGCCAACTGCGGACTCTGCAACAACAACTGCCGTCTTACAATCAACTCTTTCGGCGGCGGAAGAAAGTTTATTGCAGGCAACAGGTGCGAACGCCCGATTACAAAGCGTGCGCCGTCAAACGACCTTAATATGTATGCATATAAATTACAGCTCCTCGATTCCTACAAGCCTGTTGAGGGATTAAGAGGAAAGCTCGGAATCCCGATGGGACTTAATATGTTCGAGCTTTATCCGTTCTGGTATAGGTTCTTTACCGAGCTGAAATTTGAGGTGTTCAAGTCACCGTATTCAAGCAGAACGCTCTACCAGAGAGGTCAGCAGACAATCCCGAGCGATACAGTCTGTTTCCCTGCAAAGCTTATGCACGGCCATGTTCAGACGCTTATTGACGAGGGTGCGGAAACTATATTCTACCCCTGTCTTTCATATAATTTTGACGAGCATCTCGGCGACAATCACTACAATTGTCCCGTTGTTGCGTACTATCCCGAAGTTATTAAGAATAATATGAAGGATATCCGCAAGGTGCATTTTATCAAGGAATACTTTGGTATTCACCGTCCAAAGGATTTTCCGCAGAAGGCTTACGAAAGACTTTCTCAGCACTTCCCCGACCTTACGCTCAATGAGGTGCGAATTGCCGCAAAGAAAGCGTACGAGGAGCAGGAAAATTACAGGAAAAAGGTAATTGAAAAGGGCAACGAGATTATTGCGACTGCCGAAAAAGAAGGCAAAAAGATTTTTGTGCTTGCAGGCAGACCTTACCACATTGATCCCGAAATCAACCACGGAATTGATAAGCTTATTTCGGGGTTTGACGTTGCAATCGTCAGCGAGGACGTAATTTCTCCGAGGGTTGAGAAGTTCACAACTCACGTTCTTAATCAGTGGACTTATCACTCAAGACTCTACGCAGCGGCAAAATACGTTACCACACGCAAGGATATGGAGCTTGTGCAGCTTGTGTCTTTCGGATGCGGCGTTGACGCAATTACAACCGACGAGGTAAGAGAAATCCTCGAAAGCAACAACAAGATTTATACCCAGATAAAAATAGATGAAATCACAAATCTCGGTGCGGTAAAAATCCGTATCCGCAGTCTGCTTGCGGCAATTGATAATGACTGATTTTTAATTCGGTATTCGGAATTATGATTTCATCATCGTTGTTGTTTTCGGCGGAACATATATTTTAAACAAAGGATAGGAGAATTAAATTATGGCTGAATTAAAATACGACAAAAAAACCGGTCGAGTGCTTTTTACAAAGCAGATGAAAAAAGAATATACAATTCTTATGCCCAATATGGCTCCTATTCATTTCAACATTCTGCAAAATGTTTTCACTCACTACGGTTACAAGTCGGAGCTTTTAAATACAACAGGTCCCGAAATTGCTCAGACAGGGCTTAAATATGTGCATAACGACACCTGTTATCCTGCGTTGCTTGTTATCGGACAGTTCATTCACGCTCTGCAAAGCGGAAAATATGACGTTCACAAAACTGCGCTTATGATTACTCAGACGGGCGGTGGTTGTCGTGCGTCAAACTACATCTTTCTCCTTCGAAAGGCGCTTAAAAAAGCAGGTTTTGAGTTCGTGCCCGTAATCTCGCTTTCGTTCGGTATGGAGCACAACAGCGGCTTTTCAATTTCGCTTCCGCTTATCCGCAGATTTGTGGGCGGTCTTGTTTACGGCGACCAGCTTATGCTTTTGTCAAATCAGACAAAGCCTTATGAAGTAAACAAGGGCGAGAGTATGGCGCTCGTTGAGGAGTGGAGCGATAAAATCTCGCAGATGCTCATCGAGGGCAGAGGCTACACGCTCGAAGAACTCGACGAGAATTTGCAGAAAATCACAAAGTCTTTCTCAAAAATCGAGCTCAACAAGGTTCCCAAGGTTAAGGTTGGAATCGTCGGCGAGATTTACGTAAAATATTCAAAAATGGCAAACAACGGTCTTGAGGAATTCTTAGCCGAGCAGGACTGCGAGGTTTGTGTGCCCGGACTTATGGGCTTTGCGGCATTTAAGGTTGACAACAGAATTGAAGACATCAAAATGTTCGGCGGAAATGCGCTGAAATTCAAGTTCTGCAAAATGCTTTTGAACTACATCACAAAGCTTGAAGGACTTATGGTTGAGGCGGCTAAAAAGTACGGCTTTGTTCCACCGCACGAGTATGCGCACACCAAGGAGCTTGTAAAGGGCGTAATCGGCTACGGCAGTAAGATGGGCGAGGGTTGGCTCTTGACTGCCGAAATGCTCGAGCTTGCCGAAACGGGCTATGAAAATATCGTCTGCACTCAGCCGTTCGGATGTCTGCCTAATCACATAAACGGCAAGGGCGCAATCAGAAAGATTAAGGAAATCAAGCCGAACGCTAACATTGTTACAATCGACTATGACCCCGGTGCGCCAAAAGTAAATCAGGAAAACAGAATCAAGCTTATGCTTGCAGTCGGCAAGGAACAGCTTGAAAAGAGAATTGCAAACGGTGAAATCAATACCGAAAATTGATATGAACTAATATTCAGGACACGGTGCGCCGTGTCCGTAACTTTTTATGGGTGAATTGGTATGAGTAAAAAAACTAAAAAGGATAAATCCGAACTGAAAATTTTTAAAATTCTCAACGTTCGTGAAATGCGTGAGCACAAGGTCAAAGCGGCTGTTTATATAGTTATCAGAACTGTTCTTATTGCTCTGATTGTGTTCAGCGTTATTAACGGAAACTGGGAAAACGTAATGACCTGTACGCTGTCATTTTTGCTGCTGATGATTCCGTCATTCATCGAAAACAAATTACAGATTGACCTCCCGAATGTTATGGAGGTAATTATGATAAGCTTTGTTTTTGCGGCTAATGTAATGGGTGAGCTCGGTGCATTCTATGAGAAAATTCCTATATGGGATACTATGCTCCACACCCTCAACGGCTTTATCTGCGCAGGCGTCGGATTCGGATTGATTGATATTCTTAACCGGAACGACAAGATTAAAATGAACCTGTCACCGCTCTTTGTGTGTCTGTTTTCGTTCTGCTTTTCAATGACGGCAGGAACGGTATGGGAATTTTTTGAATTCGGAATGGATATGTTCTTCGGCAAGGATATGCAGAAGGACACCGTTGTTAACAGCATAAATTCATTCCTTTTGTCGGGCAGTGAAAACAAGCTGATTTCGATAAAGGAAATAGGCGATACCATTGTGAACGGTGAGAGCCTTGGCATTGACGGCTACCTTGACATAGGCTTGATTGATACAATGAAGGATTTGCTAGTAAACTTTGTCGGCGCAGTTGTGTTTAACTTTGCAGGATTTTTCTATCTCAAGGGCAGAGGTAAGCGCACAAAATTCGTTGAAAATTTCATTCCGTCAAGGAAATGAGTCGAGTGCCTCGACTTGTAAATTAATATTTAATACTGTAGCGGCGAACTGCGTTCGCCATAATACTTGTGATTGAGGAGGGCGTCGCTTGCTACGGTATAATATAAATGTTTTATGTATCCCAGTAATTATCAAACTTCTTAATAAAATACATAATAACAAAGCTGGTTAATGCTGTTGTTGTACTAATTTTAGAAAAACAAGTCAAAACTTCGACTTGTTTTTCTTTTTTTTGCCATTAATATGTGAAATTATATTGAAAATTTATCACTAATATTTTATAATTAATGTAAAAAAGTGGTAAATCATCACAAATGGTAGGGTGATAAAGGAATGGCAAATAATAGTAGTCTAAATGCAGCAAGTAAAGCAAAACAAGATGAATTTTATACTCAATATGTTGATATACAAAATGAACTAAATCATTACGAAAAACATTTTAGTAACAAAACGGTTCTTTGTAATTGCGATGATCCTTTTGAAAGTAATTTTTGTCGATTCTTTTTGAGAAATTTTAATCATTTAAAGCTTAAAAGATTAATATGTACGTCTTATAGCACGTCACCGTTTATAGGAGAACAGTTTACAATATGTGATGAATTTGACGAACCTCTGTCAAGCGGTAGGGGATATGTTATGGATATTACTGAAGTTCCGATGTCAAATGGTCGAGGAGTAACAGATGATGATATAAATGCACTATTGACATCAAAAAAGCGTGGAGTTAAAAGGCTTAAAGGCAATGGCGATTTTCGTTCTGAGGAGTGTATTGATTACTTAATACAGGCGGACATCGTGGTTACGAATCCTCCGTTTAGTCTTTTTAGAGAATATGTTGCGTTGCTCATGAAATATGAGAAAAAGTTTTTAATTATCGGAAATCAAAACAATGTAACGTACAAAGAAATTTTTCCTCTTATTCAGAAAAATAAATTATGGCTTGGTTGTAAATGTGGAGATATGGCTTTTCGTGTTCCAAATTACTATGAACCTCGTTCTACAAGATTTTGGATTGATGATGAGGGGAACAGGTGGCGTAGTTTTGGTACAATTTGTTGGTATACTAATCTTGATCATGATAAAAGACACGAACCGTTAATATTGTATCGTCGTTATTACGGCAATGAAGAAGATTATCCCAAATATGATAATTATGATGCTATAAATGTTAATAAAGTATCAGAGATTCCTTGTGATTACTTCGAAAATATGGCTGTTCCTATAACTTATATTGATAAACATAATCCGGAACAGTTTGAAATAATTGATGCAAATGAAATCAGAACAAAAGATAAAGTTCCGATAAAACAGCATGGATTAATCAAGGATAAAGATGCAGTTATTACTATAAAAAAAGAAGTAAAAAATTCAGAAAAAGACTTGACACAAACAATCAGGTCTGCGACAATCCTTGACAGACAGACAGACAGACAGACAGACAGACAGACAGACAGACAGACAGACAGACAGACAGACAGACAGACAGACAGACAGA
>CACXFS010000053.1 GCA_902766885.1 uncultured Ruminococcus sp.
CAAAACGGAGTTTTTTCTGTCAACTACTCCTGACACTAAAGTCCGTACATTCCACCTGCATAGCAGGTGGTTTTTTTATCTATATAAAAAATGAGCCGACATATTGTCGGCTCATAGAAAGTGAGTATTTTATTTGAATGATGAAATAATGTTGGCTGCAAATTTACGGATAAGTGTTGAATCGTGAACATTAACTACACCGTCAAAGTTTACGTCAGCTCTTTTAAGTTCATCATCAGACAGCTTGATTAAATCAGCTGCATATTTCTGAACAAGAGTTGCGTCTGTTACATTAATTACACCGTCATTATTAACATCACCGTAAAGGATGGTCTCAGTAGGCTCATTAAGCGTAATTCTGCCTGAAAGCTTCATATTTTCAAATCCCGGAGTTGATGTTACATCAAAGAACTTGCTGTAATCAACAGGATAAGCAGTAATAACTTCGTCATTAGCATCTATATAAGCAACACCGAGAATTTCAACATCAAGATCAACCGTTGTTTCTCCTGTTCCGATAATATCAAAGGTTACAGTTACAAAGTCTTTTTCTGTAGTAAAATCATACAGAGCAAGGCTTGAGAAATCGCCTCTGATCTTGTTTGTCAAATTAGTGTTAACAACTGCATTTGAAACGTTAGGCATTATGCTGTTTTTGTTTTTCTGAGGGTCAAATGAAAGCTTAGAGCTGTCATATGTAAGGCACCACTGTGAATTTACAAGCTCCATAGATGATTTAATCTTATAAGAAACTGTTACAGTTGAAGTGTCCTTATTGTATTCCTGCGAAACAGGTGAAAGAATATTAGAAGTTGCATTTACCTTCAAAGTATCTGTTACAGGGCTTGTTGTAGGTTCTGTGGGCTTAGTTGTAGGTACTGTTACCGGTTCAGTAGGTTTAGTAGTAGGCTGAGTGGGCTTTGTGGTGGGGTCTGTAGGCTTTGTAGTAACAGGAACTGTAGTAGGAACAGTTGTGGGAGTTGTCTGAGGACCAAGTACAGTTTTTACTGTATATTTTTCATTCTCAAAGCCTGAAATTGAAGTAACATCCTTAATCTCACCGAAATCTACTATATAAGCAATAACAGGAGAATTGTCGGCACCATCATATGCAACACCGAGAATGTTTACAAATAAATCAACATCAGCAGAACCTGTACCGATTACATCAAATGTTATTGTAACAAAATCGGACTCGCTTGTGAAATCTACATATGAAAGTGTTGAGAAGTTACCTTTAATCTTGCCCTTAGTATTCTCATTGATTATAGGAGATGAAACATTAGGCATTAACTGTTTGTAATTTGATGAATTAAAGGCGAGTTTTGAAGTGTCGTATGTCAATGTCCATTCGGAATTAACAAGATCTATAGAAGATGATAGCTTGTACGAAACAGTTACCTGCTTTTCACTTTCAGAATATGTCTTTGAAACTGCCGGGAAGAAGTTTGAAGTAGCATTAACTTTAAGTGATGAAGATGTTGTAGGTGTCTGAGTTGGTTTTGCAGTAGTAGGCTGCTGTGTTGTAGCCTGTGTAGGTTTAGCAGTAGTTGCCTGTGTCGGAGTTACTGTTGTCGGCTGAACATCGGTAACAGCGGAAGCTGAACCTGTAATTGATGAAGATTCAAAGCCGGATACACTTGAAAGATCCTGTTTTACGCTGTTTACAACAGCATTCTTATAAACCAGAGAGTTACCTGTTTTATATCCTACAGAAAGCTCCTGAACATCAAGAGTAACGTCTGTTGAGCCACTGCCGATAATTTCAAATGTTGCCTGAATTAAAGGCTTTGAAGAAGTAAAATTATACAGATTTGTAACATTAGTAAAGTTACCCTTGACAATTCCGTCCTTGCAATTTACAACACCGTCTGAAATATACGGCATTATATTGCCAGACGAAGTAAGAAGTTTTAACTTTGAACTGTCATAAGAAAGTGACCACTGACCATTTACAAGCTGCATTGAAGATTGCAGGTCATATGTAACCGTAACCTTATCGGCGTTGCTGTCAGCCTTTACTGAATTAGTGGCAAAAAGATTTGATTTTGCATTTACCGTAAGAGAGTCAGATACCGGAGCAGTTGTTGTTTTTGCAGTAGTAGGCTGTGTAGTCGGTTTGGCAGTTGTAGGCTGAGTAGTGGGTTTTGCTGTGGTAGGCTGTGTAACGGGAGTATCGCCGCCTAAATTACCGATTCTTGCAAATGAAGAAGTGATAACGTCCTCGTCATCCTTTTCGTGAGATGTACTTGAATCACTTCCGTAAGAGCCTGTAGCATTATCGAGCATAGTATCATCAAAAGGAATACAGTCAAGACCGGACTCGCCTCTTGTAGCTACTACCATTGCACCGATACCGTTGTTTTCAATATAGCTTGAGTCGATACCAAGTGTTGAAAGAGGAATTTTGATTTCATAGAATGAGTCATATTTTGTATTATGAGTACCGCTTGAGCCTTTGAAGGTTTTGTAATCTACCCAGTCAGCATCATTAGAATACACGTCAGAGGTATCTTCAGAATAATTCAGACCGATGATTGAATCACATATATTTCCCTCTGCCATTTTGTATTCAATACCGTTTTCTTTAAATCCTTTTAAACCGTCTGAATAGTTAGTATTACCCTGAGAGTCAACAGCAGTGAACATACCGGGAGTACCGTTGCCGACTTTACCGCTCATATACAAAAGATGGTCAACGTGCTGATTAAAAGTAAGTCCCATTTTCTGCCCCCAGATAGGACCGCCGCTTGTGTTCTTGTTAGACATTGACGTACTTGACGGATCAACGCTTAATGCAAGAATGAGCGGAACATCAAGAACACGTCCGCCGTCAGACAGAGGGCCGTCGCCTTCTCTTGCCCATGTGTCGGTAGTGTTTACCATCTGCCATGCAACATAAAGATTATTATCATCCCATGCGGCATAGAGCGCGTATGTATCGAGAACACAGTTTTCGTGTCCTCCCTTGTAGTGGTTTGCTACGTCCCAGGCTGCACCCTGAGCAATTAGCATATCGGAGGACCAATCACTGAAACTACCGTCAATAGTAATTGTCTTTTTTACTCCGATTTTTCCCTGCGGATTAGTTGCATATTTGTCACACAACGTACCCGTAGAAGCGCTAACCGTAAATGAAACGGAAACGCATGATATAAGCATTAATACTGTGAGAAGAATGCTTATAGCTTTTCTTGTGCTTTTCATTGTTAATTAACCTCCTAAAATTTTTACAATTATTTAACCAATAACTGCACAACAACATAATTATATAATCTTTTACGTAAAAAGACAACATAAAAATAAGATATGCATAGCTTTTTGTCACTATGCACATCTTACGCTGGCAATTTTTGTAAATATTTACATATTCAGTTATTAAACCGATTGGTGCTCTTTTTTAATTCTGAAAATTCTTCTGAGTAATGCAGATAAAAATTTTGGTCTTTCTATAAGTACAACTTTCATAAACTTACCTCCGTATACAAGATAAACTTATTATTACAAGTGCCGCGGCTGCTACAATCAGCACCCATTCGCACGGCAACAGTGTTGCAACAAGTAAGCCTAAGCCGAAAAATACTGCCGATTTAATTCTTTGTGTGTAGCAATTCACCGTATCACCCTTTATCAGTCTATACAAAAAACTTATTTGTGTGATTATATGTCTTGAAATTTTAATTGTTTTATTCTAAAATTATAGATATATGCGGAGGTAATTATGAGAACTCTTGAAATTAAGAAAAACGACGCCAATCAGCGCCTTGATAAGTTTTTGCAAAAGCACTTTAAAACTATGCCCAAAACGCTTATGTATAAGTACATCAGAAAGAGATGTATTAAGCTAAACGGCAAAAAATGCGAGATTTCAGCAATGCTTAACGAGGGCGACATACTGACGTTTTACATTAAGGACGAATTTTTTGAAGCTGCACAAGAAAAAAATTATGATTTTCTGAAAGCACCTGCTAAATTTGATATTGTATATGAGGACGACAACCTTATTCTCATTGATAAAAAGCCGGGTGTTATTGTTCATCCCGACAAAAATTATCATTTTGATTCACTTGTTGCAAGAGTTCAGCACTATCTTTATGACAAAGGAGAATACAACCCTGATGAGGAAAAAGCTTTCTCTCCTGCACTTGTAAACCGAATTGACAGAAACACGGGCGGTATTGTTATTGCGGCTAAAAATGCAGAAAGCCTGCGTATCCTCAATCAGAAAATGAAAACAAGAGAGCTTGAAAAGTATTATCTTTGTCTTGTCTGCGGAAAGCCTGACAAAGAAAGTAATATTTTGCATGGCTATATAACAAAAAACGAAAGTAAAAACAAGGTAACCGTTCACAAAAAAGAAGTGGAAAATTCAAAAGAAATCAAAACAAAATACAAGGTGCTTGATTTTAACGGAAAGTACAGTCTTGTTGAGGTGGAACTGCTGACAGGCAGAACACATCAGATAAGGGCGCATATGGCGTCAATCGGTCATCCGCTTGCAGGTGATACTAAATACGGCTATGCCGATAAATCAAAAAATCTTTTTAAGTATCAGGCGCTTTACAGCTATAAAATCAGATTTAATTTTACTGATAATACAGGAATTCTTGAATACTTAAACGGTAAAGAATTCAGCGTGAAAAATGTCTGGTTTGCTAAAAACAATAAAATTACGGTATAAGGGTTTATTATGCGTAAATTCAGAATATATTTATTCAGATTTCCTACTTTGATTTTGGCTTCTGCTTTATTAATTTGCTGTTCTTTTGTTACTGTATTTTCTGCTGCAAAAGTTGATTTTGCACTAAACGATTGCAGTACAGATAATAACAGACTTTTTACGGTTTCGATGACTGCTGACTGCGACAAAAAGCTGAGTGCTGCAAGCTTTGAATTTACTTACGACAAGAATATGTTTGAATTTCGCAGTGCAAAGGTCAGTGACAAAACTTCAAAAATCACATATAATGAGCTTAATAACAAAGTTAAGCTTGTTTTTCTGAATACTGACGGTATAGGGATTAGTAAAGGTGAGGAGATTTTTACTCTTACCTTTAAAGCCGTTAAGTCAGGTACAGGCTATATTGATTTCTATGTCAGCGACTGCGTTGACTCAGATATAAATTCGATTGACGCAGGAAAATGTACTTCCGGAAAAATCACCGTTAATTCTAAATCAAGCGATAATAGTTCAAGCAAAAGCAGTGCCGATAAATCGGATAAAAGCGACTCAAGCAGCGCCAAAAGTGAACGAGGAAAGGCAGAAGAAACAACTTCTGCATCTACATACGATGAAATAGGACAACTTAATTCTTTTGATAATCCGAATACGAGATTTCTGATTATCGGAATTCTTCTTGGGGCATCATTGATTGCCGCAGGAATGCTTATTTATAATATTTTCAAGCGCATTAAATTTAACAGAAACAAAAGTAAAGACAGCCCCGATGAATAATCGGAGCTGTTTTTACTTTCAGTTGTATTTACTTCCTTGAACAATATCTCGTTCTTTGAAAGCCTTATTAATTGAATTTAGTACTCGCTTTTTATCAGCACTCCATTGTGGTGCAACGAGAAGATTTTTATCACCGTCACCCGTTAATCGGTGAACAACAACGTTTTTCGGTAAAATTTCTATACAAGCGCAAAGAATATCAATATATTCTTCCATTGAAAGAGTATTAAACAATCCTTTTTTGTAGTCATTAAGCAAATCGGTATCTTTAAGAACGTGGAGGAGCTGGAGTTTTATTCCGTCGCTTCTCTCTCCCGCATATTTTACACTTTCAAGCATCATTTCTTTTGTTTCAAATGGCAAACCGAGAATTATATGCGTAACAACGGTAACACCGATTTCTTTAAGATTTTTTACGGCTTCGTCATAAACTTCAAGCTCGTAACAACGCCTGATATAGTCGGCAGTTTTCTTATGTATCGTCTGTAAACCTAGCTCAATCCAGACGGGCTTAATTAGGTTAAGCTCATCAATCAGCGGTAAAACGTCTTTTCCAAGGCAATCGGGACGTGTTGCAATTGAAAGCACAGCAACATCTGGATTTTGTATTGCTTCATAAAAAATTTTGCGAAGATATGCGATATCTCCATATGTATTTGTAAAAGGTTGAAAATAAGCTATAAAACGTTTACAATCGGTTTTTGCTTTAATTCTTAGCTTTGCCTGTTCAATCTGCTCGGTTACGGTAAGCATTTTATCGGCAGAAAATTCTCCAGAACCGCCTTTACTGCAAAATATACAACCCTTTGTACTTAATGTACCGTCCCTGTTAGGGCAGGTCATACCGCCACTCAGAGAAATTTTATAAACCTTTTCGCCAAAAGTACTTTTTAAATATTCGTTTAAAGAATAATAATACATTGCATCCTCCAAATCAAATAAAGACCGACATTTGTCGGCCTTCTTTGATGTCATTATGACAATTTTGAGAGGAAAATCTATGAAAAAACTAAATCAGTTCTTGTTATCTTTTCTTTATCTTTACTGTGGTTATATAATAAAGGTTGAATGTGACAAGAATATGATGTCTAAAATAAAAGAAAGTGAATATTGTGAAAAGTTTAAGAAAACTTCTTTATATACTCAAGGAACTTTGCATAGATATTATCCTCTGTTTCTTCAAGTTCGTTATCAATGCCGCCGTTGAAGGACATTTTTGTATGTTTTTGTAATGAAAGATAAGCACCGACAAGATTTTTTCTTACTTCATTTTGCAGGTCGTCGCTTATTGTTTTTCCGCAGGAAAGTCCGAGATAAACGCTGTTGTCTACAAGTTGAGTTGAAATTGAAGAATTTTTAAATTCAAAGGTATTCATTTTGTGCAATCCCTTTGCAAATTCTCTTAAAGAAAATTCTTCGTTGTTTTCATACTTTTCCTGTTTTTCAAGCAGTTCAAGCTCGCACTTGTCAAGTGAAAAATCAGGATTTGTTATGTAGTCATGCATATAATCAGGATTTAGAGAAAGCACCTGATAAAGTCTCATAGAATTCACCGCACCTTCAAGGCACGAAAAAGCCGCAAACTGCATATTACTTTCATTTAGCTTGATAAAGCTGTATAAATTCTGAAATACCGATTTATTGATAACAATGAGTATAAGTCTTTCATTATCACGAAAATCTGCAAGTACAGGATTTGAAATATAACTCATAGTGAATTTGTATGCCTTGTTAACATAATCGGCAAACATATTCTTAAACTCATTTAAAAGTGCATTTTCTCTGATTGTAAATTCAAACATATTGTCACCTATCTGAATAATTCCATTTCGGAATTATATAAATCATTTCTTGTAATATCAGAATCAACTGTCAATGCAGAATAGTTTTCAAATGCAGAAACAAGCAGATTCGGATTTACGTTATCACTGCTGCCTGCCGTCAAAATTACATTTAGCAGGACAAAATCAAATTTTTCTTTAATTTCAAAGTTCTTTATTCCCTGCTTTATATCAACAGTTTTTAAGCCTTTCTTTGACCTTTTTTCTATTTCAATTTTATCAAGCGCCAAAAACTCCGAAAGTTTCTCAGTTATTACAGTTGTATTCGTATTTTCACTGCTTAGTTTTATCGAAAATTCGGCAAAAGCTATTTTCCCTGCTTTCATAACAGGTTCTGTAACGTCAAAAATATGAATACCTCTTGGCAAACAAACATTCAGCTTACTGATTATTTCTTCAAAAGAATAATTATCATCTTCGAGCTTTACGTCCATACACTCGTTTACACCTCTGAAACCGAGCGAAAGCGGCAAAGGAAATGTTGCAAACGGATGAGGATTAAATCCCTCGGTATGCCAGACAGGGATTTTGCTTTTGTGGAGTGCACGAAGCATACAGCGGTTTAAATCGAGGTGAGAAATATACCTGCACTCAAAATCTTTTTTAAACCAGATTCTTACGTTTTTCAAAGCATACTCCCTCCCTGTACTTTGCTGCGCCGCAGTTGTTGCATTTAAGCCTGCAATGCGGCGTTGTTGTATTTTCATACGCTTTCTTACATTCTTTGATAAGATAATCCTTAGTTACTCCGTAATCGATGTGGTCCCAAGGGAGAATTTCGTCAAAAGAACGTCTGCGGTTTGCATAAAATGCAGGGTCAATTCCGCACTCATCAAAAAGTTCAAGCCACTTTTCAAGGCTGAAACAATCATTCCAGCCGTCAAAGTGAAAGCCCCTCTCACACGCAAGCTCCATAACCTTGCAGAGTTTTCTGTCACCTCTTGCAAAAACAGCCTCAAGATAACTTGTGTCGGCGTCATGATAATTGAACTGAATTTTCTTTGTCGTTATGCTTTCCTTGATATGAACCTGCTTTTCGTGAAGAACGGGAATAGTGTCCTGCGGCTCCCATTGAAACGGTGTAAATGGTTTCGGCACAAAGGAAGAAGCGGAAACAGTCACCCTTACAGACTTGCCCTTTGGCTTGTTGGGACATTTGTAGTAGGTATCAACAACGGCCTGTCCGAGTTTTGCGATAGCCTCTACGTCCTCTATTGTTTCGGTAGGAAGGCCAATCATAAAATAGAGTTTAACGGTAGTCCAGCCGCCTTCAAAGGCAGTTGCGCAGGTTGCAAGCAACTCCTCCTCACGAACGTTTTTGTTGATTACGTCACGCATACGCTGACTACCTGCTTCGGGAGCAAATGTAAGTCCGCTTTTGCGAACAGTCTTGATTTTGTTCATTATGTCGTCAGTGAAGCCGTCAACACGCAGGGACGGCAGAGAAATGCTGACCTTTTCGTCTTTGCTCCATTCGTTGAGTTTTTCAAGCAAGGGAACAATCTGACTGTAGTCGCTTGAGCTTAACGAGGACAAGGAAACCTCATCATAACCGGTATTCTCACAAAGAGCCTTGCACTGCGCATTAATCGTTTCGGGAGATTTTTCACGAACAGGACGATAAATAAAGCCTGCCTGACAGAATCGGCAGCCTCTTATACAACCTCTGAAAATTTCCTGAACTGCTCTGTCGTGAACTATTTCAACGAGTGGAATAACAAAATTGTCGGGATAGAAACAATTGTCCATATCCTTTATAAGCCTTTTATGAATTACGGCAGGAGCGTCACCCTTAGGCTGAAAGCTCTTGATTGTTCCGTCATCATTGTAGGAAACGTCATAAAGTGAGGGTACATACACGCCCTCAATGTGAGAACAAAGTTCTAAAAATTCAGCCTTGCTTTTGCCCTCTTTTCGACATTCTCTGAAAAGATTGATTACTTCAAGGTCAACTTCTTCTCCTTCGCCGATGAAGAAAATATCAACAAAGTCGGCTATCGGCTCAGGATTGCATGCACACGGACCGCCTGCGACAACAATCTGTTTTAACTCTTTTCTGTCACTGCTTTTTATCGGAACATTTGAAAGCTTGAGCATATTGAGCATATTTGTAAAACTCAGCTCATACTGTAATGTAAATCCGATAAAATCAAAATCCGACACCGGGTCACCGCTTTCAAGAGCGTACAGAGGAATATTGTTTTTAATCATTTCCTCCTCCATATCAACCCAGGGAGCAAATACACGCTCGCACCAGATGTAATCCTCTTTGTTAAACTGACTATAGAGAATCTTCATTCCGAGATGCGACATACCTACCTCGTAAGTATCCGGAAAACAGAATGCAAATCTGACATCTACGCTGTTTTTATCCTTAATTACCTCGTTAAGCTCACCGCCGACATACCGTCCGGGCTTCTGAACTTTTAAAAGAAGTTTTTCGACTTCCTTACTTACCATATATTATACCTCCGGTTGTTTTCATATTCTGTAATTATTCTCGCTTATTCCTTTCTAAAAATACTTGTTATTCCTGCAAATCAGCGAAAAAACAAGGTATATACAAACAATCAAAAGCGAAAAATTATACTTCGAATTAAACAGCAGAATAAATCCGAAAGATGCAAGCGGAAAAATAATTATAAAAGTAATTACATTTACAATTCTTTGTGAAACCGTATCGCTGAAAAATCTGCTCAAAATCAAATACAAAAGCTGTCCGCCGTCAAGCGACATAACAGGAAGAATGTTGAACAGTCCCACTGAAAAATTCGCCGCCGCAAAATACAGAAAATAATCATTACCTATTAAGTATAGCAGATAAAAGAGAATAAAACAAATAAAATTAGCAAAAGGTCCGAAAAAAATTATTAGAAAATTTTGTATAAAGCTTCTTTCCTGTCTTTTTCTGTCACTAATTGAGATTTCAAACAGAGAAATTTTAATTTTTTCCGGAGCATAACCGAAAATGCACATTAAAATAATATGCCCTGTTTCGTGTATTATAATTGCGAAAAGACAGTACAAAAAGCTGTCAAAAATCCCTGCTATAATACAGATTGAGGCAGTGCAGATTATCAGATAAGAAATTGTTATTTCAGTTTTTAGTACTCTGAATTTCATCCTGCGTAGCTGATGTGAAAAGATTGTTTAAATTGAAATTATCTGAATTATCAAAGATTGCGGAATTGTTAAGGCTTGAATAGTACATATCGTGTGCTGCCGCATAAAAATCTCCGCCGATAGTTTTAATCACAAGAGCAGCAAGTGCAATAAGAATACAGACGATAAGCTGTATTGTAATGAGAAGCTGCTTGGGTGAATTATCTTTCTTTTTCTTCACATTTTGCTTGACATTTTCTTCATTTTCTTCGGGATTTGCTGAGCCGACAACGGGATATTCACAATTTGTAACGGATTCCCAACCCTCGTCATATGTAATAGAGTTTCTGTTTTCTTCATTCAAAAAAATCACCTCAACACAATATATGCGTTGAGGAGGACAAATTTAACCAAGTCTTTTGAAATCACCTTTTACAAGATTGATGAAAAATACTATTGCAAGCATAAGTGAGCCAAGCTCTGCAATCGGGAAAGCGTACCATACTGCTGACAAATCAAATACAATTGAAATAAAATACGCAATAGGCAGAATCAAAACAAGCTGACGGCAGAATGACATCAGCAGACTGCGTATGCCCTTTCCGACTGCCTGAAACAGTGTTGTAAATAATATACCTGCCGCAGCGGGAATAAAGCACAAACTTATTATTCTGAACGCAGGAACACCTATGCTCATAATCTCCTCTGTTCCGCCGAACATTGAAATCAATACGTCGGGAATCGTCCACATAAGCACTGTTCCTATCGTCATTATAATAACGGCAATAACGATTCCGTGCTTAAGTGCAGAATACAAACGCTTTTTATTACGTGCTCCGTAATTATATCCGATAATCGGCATTACGCCCTGATTCAGACCAAAGCAAGGCATAAATACAAAGCTTTGCAGCTTGTAATAAATTCCGAGAACTGTAACTGACGCTTCTGACGCTGCTAAAATCGCATTAAGCCCGATTATCATAATTGAACCGATTGACTGCATAATAATTGACGGGAGTCCGACTGCATAAATATTTTTAAGGGTTGAAAAATTGATTCTGAAGTTTTTAAATGATATTTTAACCTCGTGTTTCTTACAGAAAAGTACGATTACAGAAAACAACATTCCGCAGAATTGTCCGAATACCGTTGCAATTGCCGCACCCATTACACCCAACTCGGGGAAAAATCCGATTCCGAATATCAAAAGCGGGTCAAAAATAATATTTACACCTGCACCGACAAGCTGGAAAAGCATAGGGAAAATCATATTTCCCGTTGCCTGCAAAGTCTTTTCAATCATAATCTGAACAATTGCAAAAAATGAAAAACAAAGTACAATTGTAAGATACTGAACACCGTATTCTACAATTTTCACATTACTGCTGTAGGCATTCATAAAAGGCGTTGAAACAAATAAACCAAGAATAAGGAAAAACAGGTAGCTTACAATACAAGTCAAAAGTCCGTGAGTCGCCGCTGAATCTGCCTCCTTAAAGTTTTTCTCGCCGAGTTTTCTTGAAACAAGCGAATTTACACCAACTGCTGTACCCACAGCGACGGCAATAAGCAGCATTTGCAAAGGAAACGCAAATGACATTGCGGTAAGTCCGTTTAAATCATACTGTCCGATGAAGATACTGTCTACTACGTTATACATAGCCTGAATTGTCATTGAAAAAATAGCAGGCAGTGACATTGTAAGAATCAGTTTTGTCATAGGCATAGTGCCCATTTTGTTTTCTGACTTTACTTCTTTATTTTTTACATCCATTGTTTTTTCCATTCTCCTATCTCCCCTTCACACTAAAAAGGCAGACATACATCTCTGTAATCTGCCGAAAAATTATTTTATTTTCCTTATCTTTCGATAAATCAAATAAATTAACAGCATAATAACCGCACCTGTTATTACTCCCGAAAAGTCAAGTAAAACATCGGTTATCTGTCCTGACCTTCCCGGTACATTCAGCTGAATTGTCTCGTCAATAACAGCAGTTGCAAGTCCGGCAAAAAGAATCTGTGAATAATATCTGTACGGCTTTGTTCGTGAAAATGAATAAGCGCAGCTTACAAGCAGCATACCGATTGCAGTGTATTCGGCAAAATGTGCGGCTTTTCGCACAATATGGTCAGTTAGCTCAGCACTGAATCCCAAAAAATCAAGTATATATTGCAAAACACCCATTACGCTTTCGCTTTCTTCACCTGACAAATCAGCAGGCATTGAGGAATGAATAAACGCAAAAGAAATCATTCCGGCTGTGAGAATGAAAACAATTACACGAAAACGTAAGGAAGTCTGACTCTTTTTCATACAATCACTCCTCTGTATATTTTACAGGAAATATATATAATGTCAATGCAGGTATGATTAATTTATCAATATGTATAAATTAGTCGATAAACCGTAAGGTTAAAATATAGAGTTTTATATTGTTTTAGTATTGAAAAATTTTTATTTTTCTGTTATACTTATCCTTGTTTTGCAATATTTGTATTTTTTATTAAATTACTTATTTGTAAAGGAGTTATTATGTTTCTTAATTACTTAATCGTATTTTTAATTTCAATGGTTCCTATTGTTGAACTTCGAGGTGCTATTCCCGTAGCTGTAGGTATGGGACTTGACCCTGTAATATCATATATAATCTGTATCATAGGCAATATGCTTCCCGTACCGATTATTTACTTTTTTGCAAGAAAAGTGCTTATCTGGGGTAAGGACAAAAAGTATATCGGAAAATTCTTTACTTTTTGTATTGAAAAAGGCGAAAAAGGCGGCAAAAAGCTTCAGGCAAAAGCAGGCAGAGGTCTTTTTATTGCACTTATGCTTTTTGTCGGAATACCGATTCCCGGAACAGGCGCTTGGACGGGAACACTTGCCGCAAGTTTTCTTGATATGGGATTTAAAAAGAGCGTAATTGCCGTTATGCTCGGCGTTCTGATTGCAGGCGTTATTATGGCTTTGGCAAGTATGGGAGTATTCGGCGGACTCAGTTTCCTTTTTGCACCGAAATCATAAAGAAATAATCGGGCGGCTTTTGCTGCCCTTGTTTTTTATATATCAAAATAGCTTTTAGGGTGTAGTTATGCAGAAATCTTTTAAATTTGATGCTGTAATTGTCGGCGGCGGAGCTTCGGGACTGCTGTGTGCAATAGGTGCAAAGCAGAAAAACAAAAATATTTCCGTAGCAATAATTGAGAAAAACGACAGAGTCGGCAAAAAACTGCTTTCAACTGGCAACGGCAGGTGCAATCTGACTCACAGTGATATTACTGCAGAAAAGTATTGCGGCTCGTTCAAAAAGCAAAGCAACACTATTTTAAAAAAATACGATACTGATAAACTGCTCGATATTTTTAAAAAAATCGGTCTGCTTACTTTTTGCGATAATGAGGGGCGTTATTATCCTATTTGCAAACAGGCGAGTGCTGTGCTTGATGTGCTGAGATTTGCTTGTGAAAGACTCAATGTTGAAATATTCTGCGGTGAAAATATTAGAAGTATCAGAAATAATAACGGCTATTTTTCAGTAAAAACCGATGGAAATGAGTTTATTTCAAAAAAACTGGTAATAGCAAACGGCTCAAAGGCTGCTCCAAAGCTCGGCGGAAATTCAAGCTCCGCTGATTATCTTAAAAATTTCGGTCATTCTTTTGTTCCTTTCTCCCCTGCTCTTTGCCCTGTTAAGGTTAAATCAGAAGTTATTAAGTCGCTGAAAGGTATCAGAGCAACTGCTAAGGCAGTGCTTTTTGATAAAAACGGTAAAGTTGTTAAAGAAGAAATCGGTGAAGTACAGTTTTCTGACAATTCACTTTCGGGAATCTGTATTTTTAATCTTTCTCTATATACTAAAAAGGATTTCTTGATTTCTCTTGATTTACTGCATGATGTCTCCCATACAGAATTAAAAACATTGATTTACAATAACAGAAAGCTGTTTTCTAATCAGACTGTTGACAATCTATTAACAGGCATTTTCCAGAAAAGACTCGGACAGGCTGTGCTTAAAGAAAGCGAAGTTACAGATTTTTCAAGAAAATGCTGTTCACTTTCAGAAAACGAAATTGATAATATTGTCAGAACAATTAAAGATTTGCGTTTTCCCGTCGTTGATAACTGCGGATTTGAACAGGCACAATGCGCTCTTGGCGGTGTGAACGGACATGAAATTGATGAGAATACTATGCAAAGTAAAATTGTTAAGAATCTATACGTTTGCGGTGAAGCTATTGACCTTTGCGGCGAATGCGGCGGATATAATCTGCATTTTGCTTTTGCAAGCGGAATTACAGCAGGTGAAAACTTATGATTAGAATTAACAATGTTCATATTCCTCTTGACTACAATGATAATATAATCCGTAATAAAGCGGCAAAAGAACTTCGTATTGATAAGATTGCGATTAAGTCGGTATCAATTTTCAGACGTTCTGTTGACGCAAGAAAGAAAGATAATATTTATTTTTTATGTTCGATTGACGTTGAGCTTAAAATTAATGAAAATTCTGTGCTGAAAAAATGCAAAAATGCCGTAAAGGTAACTCCGTATCAATATGAAATTAAAGAATGGAAATTCGGTGCTTCGCCTGTTGTTGTCGGAACGGGACCTGCCGGACTTTTTGCTGCGCTTATTCTTGCACAGAGCGGAGCAGAACCTATTCTTATTGAACGTGGACGTGACGTTGACAGACGTCACGATGATGTGCAGAAATTCTGGCTTACAGGAAAACTTGACACCACGTCAAACGTTCAATTCGGCGAGGGCGGTGCAGGAACATTTTCTGACGGAAAGCTTAATACGGGAACTAAAGACGCACGCCAGAGAAAGGTACTTGAAGAATTTGTTAAGCACGGCGCACCCGATGAAATACTTTTTAACGCAAAGCCGCATATCGGTACAGATAATCTCAAAATCACGGTTAAAAACATCAGAAAAGAAATTATTGAGCTCGGTGGTACTGTGCTTTTTGAAACTAAGCTGACAGGTATCAACGTAAAAGACGGAAAAATTACGGGTGCTGTTGTAGAAAAACTAGGAAAAACAGATGTAATTGAAACCGACAATATAATCCTTGCTATAGGTCACAGCGCAAGAGACACTTTTGAGATGCTCTTTGAAAAGGGTATTCCGATTGAGGCAAAGTCATTTTCTGTAGGAGCGAGAATTGAACATTTACGTGAAAAAATTGACTGCTCGCAATACGGTAAATTTGCAGGAAATAAAAACCTCGGTGCGGCAAGTTACAAGCTGAACACTCATTTACCAAACGGCAGAGGCGTATATACATTTTGTATGTGTCCGGGCGGAAAGGTTGTTAATGCATCAAGCGAAGAAAATATGCTTGTGACTAACGGTATGAGCGAATTTGCAAGAGATGAAATAAACTCAAATTCCGCTTTGCTTGTGGGAGTTTCACCCGAAGATTTTAATTCTGACAGTCCGCTTGCAGGAATGTATTTTCAGCGTGAGCTTGAAAAGAAAGCTTTTTTGCTTGGCGGCGGCAACTACAATGCTCCTGTTCAAAGGGTTGCTGATTTTTTAAGCAACACAAAAAGCAATCACATAGGTGAAGTTAAGCCAAGTATTAGTCCTGACTATGAATTAAGCAACTTAAATACAATCCTTCCTGATTTTGTTTCGGAATCAATGAAACAAGGCATAAAGGATATGGGCAGAAAATTAAATGGATTTGACGATGGTGACCCTGTTTTAACGGGAGTTGAAACACGAAGTTCCTCCCCCATACGTATTTTACGAAACAACGAAACGCTTGAAAGCATTAAGCTTAAAGGTCTGTATCCGTGCGGAGAAGGTGCAGGCTACGCAGGAGGAATCATCTCAGCCGCAGTTGACGGAATAAAATGTGCTGAAGAAATCATAAACAAAAACAACAAGTAAAACAAAAGCACCTTGTAACCGAATTCAGTTACAAGGTGCTTTTATGCGACTGCGTCTGTAAGCCGGGTTCTGTCGTGAACAGCCATCTATCTTGGCAGCCCGTTGCCGAAACTGCTCGATGCCACCTCCTAAGGACACGCCGAGCAAGCGTATATGTCCTACCACGGTGTTGCTTCAAATAGGGTTTACACGGCAGACAGGTCTCCCTGTCTCCGGTGAGCTCTTACCTCACCTTTCCATCCTTACCGATAAATCGGCGGTAATTTTCTGTTGCACTATCCCTGGAGTCGCCTCCGGCGGCCGTTAGCCGTTATTTTTGCTCTGTGAAGCCCGGACTTTCCTCGCACAAA
>CACXFS010000054.1 GCA_902766885.1 uncultured Ruminococcus sp.
GACAGAGGCTATGACAATGGGTACAAGAATTGTTGTTATGAAGGACGGCTTCATTCAGCAGGTTGATACTCCTCAGCACCTCTATGACTTACCTTGCAATATGTTCGTTGCCGGCTTTATCGGTTCACCTCAGATGAACTTCATCAACGCTACTCTTGCTAAGGAAGGCACAACATATACACTTAACTTTGACAAGTATAAGGTTCCCGTTCCTGCTGAAAAGGCACAGGGCGGCAAGCTTGACGCTTATGTTGGCAAAGAAGTTGTATTCGGTATTCGTCCTGAGCACGTTCACGATGAGCCTGACTTCCTTGCTAAGTCAGATTGTCACCTCGACGCTAACGTTGACGTTACAGAACTTATGGGCGCAGAAATTTACCTTTATGTTAATATCGGCGGTGTTCCTGTTACAGCTCGTGTTGAGCCTACATCAACAGCACAGCCCGGCGACAACATCAAGGTTGCTTTCGACCTCAGCAAGATTCACATCTTCGACAAGGAAACAGAGCAGACAATCACAAACTGATTTTAGCATAATAACGGCGGCAGGGTTTTTCCTTGCCGCTTTTTATTGTTGTATGAAGATAAATAAATTTCTTGTTCAGAATAAAAAATCTTTTAATGCCGAAAATAATACTGTAAATTTCTTTATGTGAAAAATTATATATTTTTTCCGACTTTATTTTAAAAAATAATCCTTAAATTATCATATTTTTCAGTTGACAAAGGCTCAAACCTTTTGTATAATAATAAACAGCGTTTTAATATGCGTTATGCGGTCAAGAGGTGCAATTATGCTTTTTGAACTTAAATCGGTCTTTCAGAACGAAGGCGAAGAAAAACAGGTTAATTATAAGCTTGATATTGCAGATATTGACATTGACGGTGTTTTTCCATTCAGAACTCCGATTGATGTTACCGCAACAGCAAAGAACAGGGCAAGCCTTGTAAATCTTACAATAAGAGCCTGCTTCAGCTATTCTCGCAGCTGCGACAGGTGCTCAACGGATTTTACAAGAGAAATGGATATGCTTTTTGAGCATAAGCTTGCGCAGACTTTGGTTGATGACGGCAACGACGATTATATTGAAACACCTGATTTTAAACTCGAGCTTGACGATATTGTCATTTCGGACATTCTGCTTTCGCTCCCACAGAAAAATCTCTGTAAGGACGACTGCAAGGGCTTGTGTCAGATTTGCGGCAAGAACCTCAATGAGGGCGATTGTTCCTGTGATAAGCGTGAAATTGACCCGAGGCTTGAGATGCTTAAACAGTTTATGGATTAATATAAATTTTGTAAGGAGGTCTTTGTAATGGCAGTACCTAAGAGAAAAACATCACACGCAAGAAAGAGCTCAAGACGTTCAACAGTATGGAAGCTCAACGCTCCTACACTCACAACATGTCCTAACTGCGGTGAGTTAATGGCAGCTCACAGAGCTTGCGGTAACTGTGGTATGTATAACGGCAGACAGGTTATCGTAAAGAAAGACGAGCAGTAATTAAGAGACAACACCGTACAATATGCGGTTAAAGTCTTAACCTACTAAACACTATGGGCGGCAGTTTTCTGTTCGCCCTTTTGTTTTGCGTGATTTTTCTTGATTATTTGCGTTGATTTGTGTAAAATATAAATACTATTAAAATGCTACTATTTGTTGAGGTGAAAGTGTGGCTGTAAAAATCTACAACGTGACTAAAGGCAGTCACGCCGAAAAAGCAGGAATCAAAAGCGGAGAAACTCTGCTGAAAATTAATTCAAACGAAATTGTCGATGTGCTCGACTACAGGTTTTATCAGGTCAACAGGAATCTTTCGCTTGAAATTTCCGATGGTGAAAACACAAGAACCGTTGAAATAACAAAGGGCGAGTACGATGAAATCGGTCTGGAATTTGAAACCTACCTTATGGACGAGCAGCATTCCTGCCGCAATAAATGCATTTTCTGCTTTATAGACCAGCTCCCGAAAGGACTTCGCAAGTCGCTCTACTTTAAGGATGACGACAGCCGACTTTCGTTTTTGTTCGGCAATTATATCACGCTGACAAACATTACCGAACACGAAATTGAGCGGATAATAAAAATGCACATAAGTCCGATAAACGTATCTGTTCATACAACGAATCCCGAACTGCGTTGCAAGATGATGAACAACCGCTTTGCAGGTGACGCGCTTAAAAATCTCAAACGCTTTGCCGACGCAGGAATAACGCTGAATTGTCAGATTGTAGCCTGTCCCGGAATCAACGACGGCGATGAGCTTTTAAGAACAATGCGTGACCTTGAAAATCTCGGTGTTGAGATGACGGCGATTGTACCCGTCGGACTTACCGCCTACAGAGACGGCTTGTATCCGCTTGTGCCTTATAATAAAGAAACGGCTGCTCAGACGCTTGACTTAATTGAAAGCTACGGCGATATGTGCAAGGAAAAGCACGGTCGAAGAATTTTCTTTGCAGGTGATGAATTTTACATTCTTGCCGAGCGAGAAATTCCTGCCCCCGAGTTTTACGAGGATTTTGCGGCACTTGAGGACGGCGTTGGTATGATAGCCTACCTCACAGACGACGTTAAGTGGGCGCTTGAAGAGCTTGAATACGACGAAAAGCCGAGTCACACCGTAACGGTTGCCTGCGGAACAGGCGTTTATCCGTTTATGAAAAAAATAATGACGATAATAAATGAGAAATTCCCGAATATCACAATAAACACTCAGCCGATTAAAAATAACTTTTTCGGCGGCGGAGTGAATGTTTCGGGGCTTGTGACGGGCGGAGATTTGATAGCTCAGCTAAAAGGAAAGAATATTGGTGAAAGGCTGATAATTCCCTCATCAATGCTTCGCTTTGAAAACGATTTGTTTCTTGACGACGTTTCAACAGACGACGTTGAACGTGAACTGAAAGTTGAGCTTGTTCCGGTAAACAACAACGGTGCAGACCTTGTAAATGCGATTATTTCTAAATAGATTTGAATAAAATACGGAGGGCGATGATAATATGAACAAACCCGTAATAGCAATTGTCGGCAGACCGAACGTGGGAAAGTCCACACTTTTTAACAAGCTTATCGGTCAGCGACTTTCAATTGTTGACGATACTCCCGGTGTAACACGTGACAGAATTTACGGCGAGGTCGAGTGGTGCGGAAAGACTGCATTCATAGTTGACACAGGCGGTATTGAGCCGAAATCTGACGATATAATTCTTGTGCAGATGCGCCGTCAGGCACAGCTTGCAATAGATACGGCAAACGTAATAATCCTCGTAACCGACTGTAAGTCGGGAATGGTGGCAACCGATATGGATGTTGCCCAGATGCTCCAGAAGTCGGGAAAGCCTGTCATTGTGTGCGTTAACAAGTGCGACGGACTCGGTGAGCCTGCACCCGAATTTTACGAGTTTTACAACCTCGGACTCGGTGACCCTGTTCAGGTTTCAGCCGTTCACGGCCACGGTACGGGCGATTTGCTTGACCGTGCCTTTGAATGTTTCGACTTTGACAGTGAAATGGAGGAGGACGAAACCATAATCAATGTAGCCGTAATCGGCAAGCCGAACGCAGGAAAGTCCTCTCTTGTAAACAAAATAACAAACGAGGAACGCTGTATTGTTTCCGACATTGCAGGAACAACACGTGACACGATTGACACGCTTGTTGAGAACAAGTACGGTAAATTCAATTTTACCGATACGGCAGGCTTGCGCCGTCAGAGCAAAATTTACGACAATATCGAGAAATACAGCATAATCAGAGCAAAAATGGCGATTGAGCGTAGTGACGTCTGCGTTATTATGATTGATGCAACCGAGGGCGTAACCGAACAGGACACAAAGGTTGCAGGCCTTGCTCACGAGGCAGGAAGAGCCTGTATAATAGCCGTCAATAAGTGGGACGCAATTGAGAAGAACGACAAGACAATGCAGGAGTTCCGAAAAAAGCTTGACGCTGATTTTGCATTTATGTCATATGCTCCGCAGGTTTTCATATCTGCAAAAACGGGTATGAGGCTTGACAAGCTGTTTGAATATATCGTAAGCTGTAACGACTCTGCAAACCGCAGAATCAAGACGGGTATGCTCAACGAGCTGCTGGCACAGGCTACAACCCGTGTTCAGCCGCCGTCTGACAAAGGAAAGCGGCTCAAGATTTTCTATATGACTCAGGCTTCGGTAAAGCCGCCGACATTTGTATTTTTCTGCAATGACGCTCAGCTTTTCCACTTTTCATACCAGCGTTATCTTGAAAACAGAATCCGTGAGGCTTTCGGATTAGAAGGTACTCCGATTAGAATAATTATCAGAGAAAGAGGGGATAAGTAAATGGATTTTTACTTGAGTTTTCTTGCCGATAACTGGTGGAGATTTTTAATTACTGCGCTTGCGGCATATCTGCTCGGCAGTATCAACACCGCAGTTATGGTGACTGGTATTGTAACAAAGGGCAAAAAAGATATTCGCCAGATGGGCAGCGGGAACGCAGGCTTTACAAACGTTTTGCGCAGTGTTGGTAAAGTTCCTGCAATCGTAACAATTGTGTGCGACGCTCTTAAATGTGTTGTTGCAGTTTTGCTCGGCGGATTTATCTTTTCATTCATCGCCGCAGATTCGCAGATTCTTTCAAACGAATTTGTAAACTGCGGAAAGTACATAGCAGGAATTTTCTGTATTCTCGGTCATTCCTATCCCGTTTACTTCCACTTCAAGGGCGGCAAGGGCGTTGTAACTGCGGCGGCTCTTATGCTTGTTGAGGACTGGCGAGTATTCCTCTGCATTATTGCAACATTCTTGATTATTTTTCTTATTTCGAAAATTATTTCAGCCGCAAGCATCACCTGTGCTGTTCTCTACGCACCCTATACATTTGCAATGACGTTTATTTTTGACTACTTAAACGGCGGTGGATATTCACTTTCGTATGTTCTGCTTTCTACCTTTGCCGCACTTGTCATAGGTGTGTTTGTTATTGTCAAGCACAAGGATAACATCAAGCGTTTGCTCAGAGGTGAGGAAAAGAAAATCACTTCTAAAAAGTCGGGCAAATAAACGTGTAATTTGCAAATTAATATTGACCTTATTTTAAATTAGAGTTAAAATATATTTGTAGAATTTGTTAACTTTGAAAGGACGATAAACAATGGCTGATTGTATATTCTGCAAAATAGTAGACGGCTCCATTCCGTCAAAAAAGGTTTATGAGGACGATAAGATTCTTGCATTCTACGACCTTGAGCCGCAGGCTCCCGTACACGTTCTTGTGATTCCCAAACAGCACATCTGCTGTGCAAATGCAGTTGTCGAGTCAAACGCAGACGTTATTGCGTATATCTTTACAAAAATCCCCGAAATTACCAAGACTCTCGGTCTTGACAACGGCTATCGAATTGTAAACAACTGCGGTGACGACGGCTGCCAGAGCGTAAAGCATATGCACTTCCACATTCTCGGCGGTAAAAAGCTTAACGGTCAGATGGCGTAAGGGGTAAAGGAAATGAGTACATATAAAATTAAAATAGCAGGACTTGAGCGTGAGCTTGATATGTATCCTGTAAACGATAAGCTTGACATTGCCGCATTTATTATGTTCGGCGATGTTGAAATGACCGAAAAAGCGGCATCGGAGCTTCTCAAAATCTGCCCCGAACACGATGTTGTTGTAACGGCAGAAGCCAAGGGTATTCCTCTTTGTTACGAAATGGCAAGACAGGGATGCCGGAATTACGTTGTAGCTCGCAAGGGTGTAAAGGTTTATATGCGCAATCCGATTGAGGCAGAGGTTGATTCAATCACAACGGAAAAGCATCAGAAGCTTTATTTTGGCGAGAATGACGCTGAATTTCTCAAAGACAAAAGAGTGCTTATTGTCGATGATGTTATTTCAACCGGCAACAGCTTAAAGGCGCTTGAAAACCTCGTTGAAGAAACGGGAGCCAACATTGTCGGCAAAGCGGCTGTGCTTGCCGAGGGAGATGCAAAAGACCGAAATGACATTATTTTCCTTGAAGAACTTCCCTTGTTCTTTAAGTAATTAACCGAAAAGGATGAAATTTATGAAACGACTGTTGGCAACGGTGGGACTTACTTATCTTTCCGTGCTTTCGGTCGTTTTTTATTTTGCAAACGGCACGTTCACTAATATATTAATTATTTTGTCGGCACTGTCTGCATTTGTCGGAATATTCTTTAAAGTAATTAAAAATAAAATAAGAATCCAAAAGTCACTTGCAGATTTATTAATAACTGTCGGAGTTACTGCATTTGCGGCTTGTGTTGCTATAATTCTGTATTCGAATTATATTTATCAACCCACCGTAAATAATTATTCTGAAAAGGAATTAAATATTGAGGGATATATCTGCGACGAGGTTCAGAAAAACGAAAACAGCAATGTATATTTAATTTCCTCTGACAAAATAAACGGCAAAAGTGAAAACGTAAAAATCAGACTGGTTTCAATAGTTGACTTGCAAGCTGAGGATTTTGACCGCATAACTGCTCATCTTACTGCCGATAAAACCGAAGAAGGCTATAATCTGAGCAAAGGAATCTATCTTACCGCATTTTATAATGAGGAAAGCGACAATCTAAAATCAACAGGTGAAAAGCAGTTTTCTTTATACAGTATCGCAGTCAATATCAGAAAAGCAATGAAAAGCTCGCTTGATTCACTTTTACCCGAAAACACTTCTTCTCTTTGCAAAGCAGTGTTGCTCGGAGACAAGCAGGCACTTTCCGGTGACGTAAAAGATGATTTTTCCAAAACAGGTACAAGCTTTCTGATTGTCGTATCGGGAATGCACTTATCTATAATCGCTGGCTTTGCTTTATTTCTCTTAAAGAAAATAATTAAAAACAGATATGCTGTTGCAGTTATTATTTTTACAATAGTATTTTGCTTTATGGCTGTTACGGGTTTCACTCCGTCTGTGGTGCGTTCAGGAATTATGCTTATTCTCACGTATTGCTCAAAAGCTGTTTTCAGGCGTACTGACGGACTTAATTCCCTCGGAGCGGCGGCAATTGTGCTTACGATTTTAAATCCGTTTTCAGTCGGCGATATAGGAATGTTGTTGTCATTTTCTGCAACGACAGGAATAATTCTCTGGGCAAACAAAATTGCAAGTTATTTTTTTCGAAAACTGCATATAAAAAGAAAACATAAATTCATCAGAGGAGCAATAAATCTGATTTCTGTTTCGGTTTCGGCGTCACTCTGGATTATTCCGATTACAACCGTCGCATTTCATAGGGTATCGCCATTTGTTGTTTTTACGGCGTTCTTTGCCGAGCCTGCTGTAAGTGTTGTGCTGATTTGTGCAATGCTTGCGTCACTTTTATATCTCTGCCCTCTAATCTCGTTTTTGGCTTATCCTTTTTCTTTTGGTGCAGATATTTTCGGAAAGCTCCTTTTGAAAATAATATCACTTTTTGCATCAATTCCTTATTCATGCGTAAATTCCGACAAGCCGTATTTTTACGTCTGGCTGATTTTTACAGCATTGCTTGTTATAATCGGCTATGCTATTAAAGCAAAGGGTTTTTACGTGCGTTGTGCCGTCACCGCCTCGGCAATAGTGCTGACCGTCGGCTGGGCAATTTATGCAATAATCGACAGTAACACTGTAACGCTGAAAGTTTACAATGTCGGCAGCGGCGTAACCGCTTCGGTTGAGTGCGGCAGTAACATTTCGTTTATTTCTTGCGGGGGTACAAACAGCAGTGCTTACCAGATAATTGAAGATATTTCGGGAGATTTTTCATCGATTGACAGTATTATAATTCCAAATACGAAATTAAAATACTCAAAATACGTTCCTCAGCTAATTTCTGAATTTGACGTATCAAATATTTTGGTATATGATAATAACGACGATAAAAAATTGCTTGATAAATACGGCGGTGCAATTGATACATTCAGCGGTGACTGCAATTTTACGATAAATCTCAACCCGCTTGTTACTCTTGACGTAATTAATATAGATACGGTTACATATCAATATTTAAACATAAACGGCAGCACGGTTTTGTTTGTTCCGAGCAAGTCGGATATTGCAAAGCTCCCCGAAAAGTACAGGACGTGCGATTATCTCCTTGTTGATTCAAACGTTAAAAACAGTGACTTGCTTTCCTGTAAAAACGTGATTTTTTCGGGAGACAAGAGCTTGCTTGGAAACAGATATAGTTCTATAAAGGAAATAAGCGATAATATTTATACAACCTCCGACGGTGTTGCGGAGCTTGTATTCAGCGGAGGTTCAAATGTCAAAGATAAGTGAATCCGAACTTAAAAAGCAAATAAAGTCAAGGAAATTTTCTCCGATTTATGTAATCTACGGTACAGAGCAGATGTTTGTGCGCCGTTATTCGGAGCAGCTTGTAAATGCCGTAACGGGCAAAACACCCTCGGATTTCAACTTCCATAAATTCAGCGGGGATATTAACCTCGACGATTTTGCGGCGTCACTTCAGATTGTGCCGTTTATGAGCGAGTACAACTGCGTTTTCGTTTCGGACATATTTTTTGACAATATGGATGCCGATTCGCTCGCACGTTTTAAGGAAATCACCGACAAAACGGTTGATACAACGGTGCTGATAATATCAATGCCGACCTATGTGCCGACAAAAAACAGCGCCGCTTTCAAGTCCCTTATAAAAAGGGCAGAGAAAAACGGCTCGGTTTGCGAATTTAACAAGCTCAATCAGTCAATGCTTGAACGCTATGTTGCAAAGTGGGCAAACGAAAACGGCAAGATGATTTCACACCTCAACGCCTCAAAGTTAATTTCTTACTGCGGTGATGACCTAAATCTTCTGAAGAATGAGCTTGCAAAAATCTGTGCCTATGCACAGGGCGAGGAGGTCACTGCACAGGATATTGAAAAGCTTGCAACGCAAAATCTTGAAACAAAAATATTTGCACTTTCCGATGCAGTCTTAAGCGGCAACGGCGACAAGGCTTTTAAAACGCTTGATTTGCTTTTTTATCAACGAGAGGAGCCTGTTATGATGCTGTTTGTGTTGTCAGCTTCTTACGTTGATGCGTACAGAATCAGAGTCGCAGATGAGTGCGGAGTGCTCAAAGATGACGTTGCAAAGAATTTTGAGTACAAAAACAGAGCGTTCACGCTGAAAAAAGCACGTGACGCTACTGCAAAAGTTTCCACCGAGGCTCTGCGAAAAAGCCTTGACTTGCTTGTTGAAGCCGACGAAAAATTCAAAAGCACGTCTGTTAACGAAAGACTGTATATGGAACAGTTAATAGCTCAGCTTTTGCTTGCTGCAAAGGAGGGTAGGATTTAGTTGCTGAAAATCAAAGAGGCAGTGATTGTTGAGGGAAGATACGACAAAATCAAGCTTTCCTCGTTAATTGATGCTCCTATAATTGAAACCAACGGCTTTCGTGTGTTTTCCGATAAGGAAAAGCAGAATCTTATTCGTCAGATTGCCGATGCAAGAGGAATTCTTGTGCTGACCGACAGCGACTCCGCAGGTTTTGTTATCCGAAATTTTCTGAAGGGCGTTGTTGATAAATCAAAGATAAAGCATTGCTACATTCCGCAGATTGAGGGCAAGGAAAAGCGTAAGGCACAAAAAGGCAAGGAAGGACTTCTCGGAGTTGAGGGAGTCAGCGACGAGGTGATAATCAATGCCGTTCGCCAAAGCGGAGCAACAATTATCGGTAAAAACCATACTAAAGAAAATGAAATTAAGAAATCCGATTTATTTTACCTTGGACTGACCGGTGCGGAGAATGCCGATAAAAACAGAAAGAAACTTTTAAAGCACCTGAATATGCCGACATACCTAACAACAAACGCAATGCTGACTGCACTCAATTGCTTATATTCTCTTGAAGAATTAAAAGATCTGTTAGAAGAAATCGGTATATAAAAAGACTAAATTTTGAATAATACACCGCCTTTAGCGAAAACTAAAGGCGGTGATTTATATTGAAAAGCATTAAGGACGACTGCATTTTATTCTCAATCGGCGGTATAGGCTACGCATTGCTTGAAATTCTCTGGCGAGGAAAAACACATTGGTCAATGGCAGTAACAGGCGGTGCGTGTTTTGTATCGCTGTTCAAATTCTATGAAAAGCATAAAAAGATGAAAATGCCTGCCAAGTGTATAATAGGCAGTGCAATAATAACTACGCTCGAATTCTGTTGCGGCTGCATAGTTAATTTAAAGTATAAGCTTAACGTGTGGGACTACTCAAAATGCCGTTTCAATATAAAAGGGCAGATTTGTCCGTTCTACAGTATGCTCTGGGCGCTCTTGTGTATTCCCGTAAGCGCCTTGTGCAAAAAGCTTTCAGATATAAAATCAGACTCTTAAAAGTTTTAAAAAAATTAGTAAAAAGGGGTTGCAAAAGGGAGAGAAGTTTGATATAATAACAAACGTTGCTGAAAAGACGACATCAAGACAGAAA
>CACXFS010000055.1 GCA_902766885.1 uncultured Ruminococcus sp.
GTTGATGACGCTGAGGGTCCACCTGTTCCCATACCGAACACAGAAGTTAAGCTCAGTGGTGCCGAAAATACTTGGCTGGTGACGGCCCGGGAAAATAGGGAGATGCCAACACATAAAAGTGTCCACCCAACAGGGTGGGCGTTTTTTTATGCCTTAATTTAATGCGGAATGCGGAATTCGGAATGCGTAATTATTGGTCGGTAGAAGTTTGCTTATTTTTATTCTAATGTAGGGAACAGTCTTGACTGTTCCGAATCAAATAGAAGTTGCCTGTAATTAAGCGGAACGGTCAAGACCGTTCCCTACATTGTTGAGCTATTCATTTAATGGAGAATTTATGGAAAATATATTCAATAACGTTACAAGCGTATGGACTCGCCTTAAAACCGATAACAAGCCTGTTGTCCTCTACGGAATGGGTGACGGTGCAGACAAGGTGCTCAGAGCCTTTGAGCACTTCGGCATAAAGGCAAGTGAAGTTATGGCGAGCGACGATTTTGTGCGTGGCCAGAGCTTTCACGGCTTTAAGGTCAAAAAGCTGTCCGAGGTTGAAGCGGAGCACGGCGATTTTAACATTGCCCTATGCTTTGCAAGTCAGCTCGAGGACGTGATGAACATAATTAAATCGGTTGCCAAAAAGCACACAACGCTTGTGCCGAGTGTTCCTGTTTTCGGGGATAATCTGTTTGATGACAATTTCATAGCCGAAAACAGAGATGATATAGAAACAGCCTACAGCCTGTTTGCCGATAAGCTTTCAAAAAAAGTGTATGAAAATGTCCTCAGATTTTATTATACGGGTGAGCTTTCACTTCTTGATGAAATCACAACCGACAAGGACGAGGCTTTCAATAATATTTTAAAGCTCGGCAATAACGAGGTTTACGTCGATTTGGGAGCATACAACGGCGATACGATTGACGAATTTCTTCATTACTGCGGCGGAGATTACAGAAAAATAATAGCCTTTGAGCCTAATTCAAAGAATTTTGCAAAATTGCAGGCGCATTGTGAAAACCTAAAGAATATTGACTTGTGGCAGCTTGGCGCATACAACCGCAACACCGTCCTCACCTTTAACAATAAGGCCGGGCGCAACAGCGCAATTGCCGAAACGGGAACAGAAACGAGAGTTGCCTGCGTTGACTCAATCCTCTGCGGAATGGCGGCGAGCTATGTAAAAGCCGACGTTGAGGGTGCAGACTTTGAAACTCTGCTGGGAATGAAAAACACGCTGCAAAATTTCAAGCCGAAGCTGAATTTCGCAGCGTATCATAGATTTGAAGATATTTTCAGGCTCCCGATTCTGATAAATCGGATAAATCCTGAATACAAAATTTTCCTGCGTCACCACCCGTATATTCCTGCGTGGGACACAAATTTATATTGCGTCTGATTAGTGCTTGTTTGAGCCGTACTCGCTTAAAATATCATCAATTTCAGCGTCGGTAGCACTGACAGGCTTGTCAATGTCTGACATATACTTATCGTAATCAAAATCATCGTCGTCATATGACTGCGATGATTCATTTTTTTCTCTTTTTTCACGCTCAATCTCGTCACGTCTTTTTGCCTCAAGCATAAGAGCCTCTGCCTCAGCCTTTTCTTCAGCCTCTTTTTTGCGCCTCTTGTCGCCCAGAGCAATATCGCCTACGAAAAGACCGAAAATGCCGGCAACAAGGTAAACAGCAAGAAGAATGATGTTGGGCAGATTGAATCCGCCGTAATAGATAAGCATGCTCGGAATGTATGCAATCGGCGCAATCAGAGCAAACAGAAAGTCAAGACCGTATTTTGAGCAGTAAATTGCGGAGCATGCAATAGCCGTTCCGGGGAATATAAAGTAAAATGCAACGGAAACAAAGTTCTGCATTGCCTGATTTCTGAATAAAAGCGGTGTAATAAGGTAAATAGCAAAAATAGTGACCGCATAAGGTAAGTATTTTTTAATCATACCGTTCATAATTATCCTCCGTCAGAATGTTTTGTCACAAACAGTATTATACATTATATCATCAAAAATTGCAATGCAAATACAATAAAAATGCTTGACAACATCAAAATTCGGTGCTATAATGCAATTAGTTAATTAGACAATTATCTAATTAACTAACAATAAAAAGGGGGAATCACAATGGGTGACGTATGGAAAGCACTGGCTGACCCGACCAGACGCAAGATTCTTTCTCTGCTCAAAAATCAGGATATGAACGCAGGCGAAATAGCCGCAGAGTTCAATATGACAAAGCCTTCAATAAGCAATCACCTGAATATTTTAAAACAGGCTGACCTTGTTGATGCGGAAAAGCAGGGGCAGAACGTAGTTTATTCACTTAAAACAAGCGTACTTGAGGACATTCTCGGTATGCTTTCGGACCTTACAAAAAGAGGAGAAGATTAGTATGAAAAAATTTGCATTCTTGATTTTATCATTAGTTAACGCCGTATTAACGGCAGTCTATGTTGCACTTTCACCGCTTGAAATTGTGCCTATGCACTATAATATTAATGGTGTGGCAGACAGCTATTCGTCAAAGTGGTTTGTAATGTTTATGCCCTGCATTTTAATTGTGCTCGGAATTGTTTATCTGATTTATTCATTTGTAGCTCAGCACCACGAGAAAATGCTGAAAAATCAGAAATACGTCGGCAGAATAGTGCTTGGAATATACCTGTTTTTCATTATTCTTTTCTGGTATCTGACAGTTACCTGCATAAGCGGAGCAACTAAAATGGGAAATGCCGCTGAATATATTTTATCGGCTGCGTTAGGTGCGCTTATGCTGTTTATCAGCAATATGCTCCCGAAGGTTAAACAGAACAAGACGCTCGGCATAAGGATTCCTGCAACGCTTTCAAGCGAAACGGTTTGGAAGAAAACCCACAAGCTCGGCGGCTACCTCGGTGTAATTTCGGGTTCAGTTATGGTTATTCTCGCAATTGTCGGAATGATTTTCAGTCTCAACGGTATGGCTGTACTTTTCGGCGGACTCGGCTTGTTCCTTGTTGTTGCCTGCATAATCCCATGCATATATGCGCAGGTGCTTTATTCAAAAGAGAAAAAGGCTAATGCTAATACCTAATAAAAAGCAGACAATCTTTGCGGTCTAATTTCCATCAGGAATTAGTATAATGTGCGTTGTGATTAAGAAATGTCGAAAAATAGAAAAAGGGACTGTCGCAAATTCTACTCATTTGCGACAGTCCCATAATTTTTAATCTAAATTAAAAGTTACGATTAACCTAATTCAGCGAAATACTTGATTGTTCTAACCATCTGGCTTGTGTATGAGTTCTCATTGTCATACCAAGAAACAACCTGTACCTCATAGAGGTCATCAGCAATCTTTGAAACCATTGTCTGTGTAGCGTCAAAGAGTGAGCCGTACTTCATACCGATTACGTCTGAAGAAACAATCTGATCCTCGTTGTAGCCGAATGACTCTGAAGCAGCAGCCTTCATAGCAGCGTTGATGCCTTCAACTGTAACGTCTGTGCCCTTAACAACAGCTGTGAGGATTGTTGTTGAACCTGTGGGAACGGGTACACGCTGAGCTGAACCGATGAGCTTGCCGTTGAGCTCGGGAATTACAAGACCGATAGCCTTAGCAGCACCTGTTGAGTTAGGAACGATGTTAGCAGCGCCTGCTCTTGCTCTTCTGAGGTCGCCCTTTCTGTGAGGA
>CACXFS010000056.1 GCA_902766885.1 uncultured Ruminococcus sp.
CCATATAAGTGGAAGTTGTACAAGAGGTGAGTCCTACCGTATAAGTGGAAGTTGTACAAGAGGTGAGTCCTACCGTATAAGTGGAAGATTTTGATGTAAAGAGGGCTGGTTTTCAGTCCTCTTTCGTTTTAAGGGATGATACATATGAAACAATTAAGACTTAAGCTGTATACGATAGATATGAAGTATGTCCGAAATCTCGCCAAAGCGGATAATAATGTAATGTCCGTATCGCCGCAAGTCAATAAAAATATTAGACCTTTCGTTGGTATTTTAATTTTGTTGGATGAGAAAAAGTATTGTATTCCCTTATCTTCTCCAAAGAAGAAATTTGAAAGTAAGAAGAATACAGTAGATTTTATAAAAATTACTCATCCTACAATAAAAAATGAAAAAGGAGCAAATAAGGTTATCGGCGCATTAAATATAAATAATATGTTACCGATAGATGAGTCATTACTTACTCCTATAGATATGAAAATTCACGGGAACGATTCTCCGCAGACTATTGCGTATAAGGAGCTTTTAAAAGATCAGCTTGCATTTTGTCAGAGCAATAAAGAGTTAATATTAAAAAGGGCAAATAAACTATACGATATAGTAGAAAATCATCCCGATAAAAATATTAACCTGGTTAAACGCTGTTGTCAATTTGCAAAGCTTGAACGAGTTTTAAGTGATTACCTTAATAAAAAATAAAATATACTACGATATAAATTACCCTTAAGCTGTTGCAGAAATGTGACAGCTTTTTTATTTAGCAGGAGGTATGCAATGCAAAAAATGACAGACAGAGATTATGTTGATAAGGAACATAAAATAGATTTGCCGGAGATGAATGCTACCATATACTTTTTAAAGCATAGCGAAACATCGGGAATAAAACAGGCGCAGGAATTACTTATAAACGCTTATGAAAAGAGAATAGGCTCTGTGCAGTAGATATATTTTTTTATATTAGCTTTTTAAAAGTAGGTCTGGATATAATGAATATTTGTGATATAATTGAATTGAGCAAAAGCTCACCTCAATTACAATCAGATAGTCGGTACTTAATTAGAGAAAGAGAGGGAAAATGAATTTACCGACTATACTAAAGAAAACTGAATATATTAGCTTTTCGGTTGGTTTGAATATGAAGAAAAAGAATAAAATTCGTATGCTGCTCGCCAATGTATACGAACTAAAAGATGATGTTCTTTTTCAACATATGTTGTATTCAAAGTCCTACAGTTTACTTGATGGAAAGTTTAATGGAAAGGATAAGTTATGAATACAGTTACAACCGAAAATAAGATGATTAAAACCGTTTATTGTCTGTACAGAGTTTCAACAGCAGGACAAGTAGATAAAGACGATATACCGATGCAAAAACAAGCTTGCAGAGAATTTGCTAAGAATCAGACAGGTTGGGTTATTAAGCAAGAGTTTATGGAAAAAGGTATCTCAGGATTTAAGGTGTCAGCAGATGACAGAGATGCAATTCAAGAGCTTAAAGCCGCAGCTGAAAGAAAAGAGTTTGATATATTGCTCGTATTTATGTTTGACAGACTTGGTCGACGCCAAAATGAAACACCATTTATAGTTGAATGGTTTGCTCAACAAGGTGTAGAGGTATGGAGTGCAAAGGAAGGTCAGCAAAGATTTGAAAGCGAAGCTGATTATCTTATAAACTTTATGCGATTTTGGGCGGCAAATGGTGAAAGTCGCAAAACGTCGATGCGTGTAAAAACTCGTCTTCATCAGTTAGTTGAAGAAGGCTGTTATACCGGGGGAACAGTTCCGTTTGGATATGATCTTGTAAATAGCGGAGTTACAAACAAAAAAGGTAAGGAATTAAAAACTTTAGCTGTCAATCCAATAGAAGCAAGTATCGTTCAAGTAATATTTGATAAAACCGTAAACGAAGGCTATGGCTCTTATGTAATGGCTGAATATGTCAACGATCGAAAGATTCAAACTCATAACGGAAGTAGATTTCAGGCAAATACAATTAAGCGTATTTTGAGAAATGAAATGTACTGCGGATTTTATGTAAGAGGCGGAGTGAAATCTCCAAGGCAAGAACATTTGCAGATAATAGACGATAATACTTGGGAACAAGCTCAAAGAATTCTCAAGCAAAGAGAATATAAAAATAAAGAGAAAACCCAGGTATGCGCAAGGACAAAAAGCGAAACTTTACTTGCAGGCAATTTATATTGCGGTCATTGCGGAAGTAAACTATATGCATCATCATATAATGATACATATACAACTGCGAACGGTGAAAGAAAATCTGTGAAGCGATACAGATATCTTTGTGCAGGACGAGCGATGCATAGAAATGAATGCGACGGTCAAACTGCATATACGGCAAATAAGGTTGACACAATCGTGTTGGAAGCGATGAAACAATGCTTTGAAAAAATAAAGGCAACACCAAAGGATGTTGCACTTGAACAAAGGTATAAAGCTGAGCTTGCATTAACTCGAAAGGCAATAAAGCAACTTCAAAAAGAAACTGAAACTCAAAAGAGAAAGCTTGGCGATTTAACGGAAGAAATCGCAAATGCACTCGTAGGGGATAGTAAATTTACCCCGGATATATTAGCGGTTGCAATAGAAAAATGCAAATCAAAAATTTCAGATAATGCAAAGATGATAGCAGAAAAAGAAGCCTTGTTTAAAAATCAAGAGCAAATAATAAATAAGCTCGACTTTCATTATAATCAATTTTTGAGTTGGGCAAAAGAGTTTGATAAGCTCAATGCGCAGGAGAAGAAAATGATATGCTGCTCACTATTTAAGGAAATTAGTATTAGCAGAGATTATAGAATAGAATTTCTTATGGAATCAGCTTATGAACAATTCCTGCAAGATACCACTCAAATGAATGTTGATGGTAAAGCAATAGTGTGTTAAAATTAAAGTATAATGCACGATATATACTTTATGATTTACCGTGTAAAGAAATACACCATCGAGAGCGCATGACTGTTAATCATGATGTCACTGGTTCGAGCCCAGTTGGGGGAGCCACGAAGGTTCGTAGAGCAATCTATGGACCTTTTTGTTTTTATATTTGAAATTATCAAGCTAATAATTATTGTTAGAAAAAGCTGAAAATTTTTGCAATATGACCTGTAAATATATTATAATAAAAATATGAATTACTGACTTGCTGTACTAAGTTATTATTTGAAAGGATGTTGCAAAGTGATTGATTTACATGCTCATACAACGATATCAGATGGAATTTATACGCCTGATGAATTAATTAACAAGGCTATTGAAAGCGGGCTTACTGTACTGTGTATGACTGACCATAATGCTCTGAATGATGACCTGAATAAGCTAAGAAGCAAATATCCTCAAATAACACTTCCTACGGGCTGTGAGTTTTCCTGCCACTACAAAACTATTAAGGGGCGTGTTGTGCAGCTTCACATTGGGGGAATCGGCTTTGATATGAATGATAATGATATCAGAAGAATTATAAGGCATAATCAAAGCAGTATGCGTCCGTACGTTGAGAGGGTTTTATCTAAACTGCAGGAAAACTGCGGAATTCATTTGTGTACTTATGATGAGTTGATTGCAGGAAATGGGAAATCGAAAACTGTCGGAAGAAAGCACATTGCTGTTGAGATGGTGCGACAGGGAATAAGTGTTGACGTTGACGACGCATTTGATACTTATCTCGGAAAGAATAAGCCTGCGTTTGTTTCCAATGCACCTTACTTTGTTCCACTTTCTGAGGTTATTTCTGCCGTAACGAGTGCAGGCGGAATAGTTTCATTATGTCATCTGTTTGAATACAAGCTTGATGATGAAGAAACAGATGATTTACTTAAATATTTTAAATCATTATCACACAATCAGGGTGCTATGGAGGTTTACTATTCATCATACAGCGATGAACAGAGAGGAGTTCTCAAATTGCTTGCTGACAAACACAATCTATTATATTCTGCGGCTTCTGATTTTCACGGTGACGGTAAGGTAAAAGAACTTGGAAAATACCCTGATGAAATTTTTGAAAAAATGCTAAAGATTATGAAGATGAGGTAGAATTTTAATGATTTATGTTACTTCTGATTTACACGGATATCATCTTGAAAAAATTAAAGAGATGTTCGGTAAAGTAGGTTTTTCAGATGGTGATTTTTGCTTTGTTCTCGGTGATGTAATCGACAGGGGCGAGGATGGAATAAAAATTATAAAATGGCTGATGAGTCAGCCTAATATTGAATTAATCTTAGGTAATCACGAGGCAATGATGCTCTCCTGCGAGTTTTTATTTGATGAAATTACAGAAGAATCAATCATCAAGCTCACAGGCAGTAAACTTGATTTATACCTTAACTGGGAGCAAAACGGAGCAAGACCGACAATTAACGCTTTGTATTCAACTCGACCGAATGAAATAAAGTACATTCTTGAGTATCTGCACGAAGCACCTCTTTACGAAACGGTCAGCGTTGGCGGAAAAGATTTTCTGCTGTCACACAGCGGACTTAAGAATTTCGAAAAAAATAAAAAGCTTTCGGAGTATTCCGATGATGATTTCTTATGGAACAGACCGAAGATTGATGACAGATACTTTGATGATGTTATAACAGTATTCGGGCACACACCGACAATTATTTACGGCGAGATGTATAAGGGTAAGGCGATTGTTACCGACACGTGGATTGATGTTGACGCAGGTGCAGCCTGCGGATTTTCGCCAATGTTATTACGACTTGACGATTTAAAGGAGTTTTATTTCTAAACTGATAAACTATATAACAAAAACAAGCAGGTCATATATGAACTGCTTGTTTTTGCTTTATATATCAACTGTGAAACTGTCGGGAAAACAGTTTTTATAAAATGTACTGTATGCCCAAATTGCTTATAGTGATTTCAGTTTTTTGCGTATTCTGCAATAATATCCTCAAGTTTTACTCCTCTGTTTTTTAATTCAATCATATTCTTTGCGGGATTTGTCTGTAAACATATCCTCTGATAAAGAGGCTCTAAGAGTTTTTCCTCTCCATGATTTCGATTAGAAAGTCCGTCATACGCAAGGTCAACTACCTGCTTTGCAAGGCTATACAGCTTGTCTTTATCAATAAATTCGGGAAAATCTCGTTTTATCAGTATTTTCCTTAATTCTCCCGAGGTGTAGCCGTGATGATAAATTACTCTGTCATTTTCAAGTATCTCTGAAAGCTCACTCAGCCTGTCCATAAGTCCAACGTGAAAAGCCGCCACGCAAAGGCTGTCACGAATCGGCTGACAGCATACACTGCGAAATTCAATTGTACCTCTGAACGTGAGGTCAATAAACTTGAATGTGCGCAGATATTCCAAATCTTCAAAACGAGGTTCTATTTCAATTTTTCTGTAAATTCCGTTGTCAAAATACTCGCCTGTTACCGATTGCCTGTTAAAATACTCGTCAAGCCTTATCGGTGCAAAATTAATGTATTTGCCGTCCCTCTCAACACAGTAAATGCTTGTGGTTTCAATGTACGACAGAATGTCATCTACGCTTTCAAATTCACAGTTATACATTCCTACATTATGCGGATTGATTCCGTGTGTGCTGTTCTCCCAGAACATATCACGACAGCAGAGTGTGTTTTCATCTTCACCGAGCAGAACGGAGTTTGAAAACAAAAGCGCCTTAATCGGCTCAAGCCTTGAAAACGTGTTCAGCGTAAGCGCAAGCTTGTCGTACTCAACGTCAAGCTGTACCTGTGATGCACTCGAAAATGTGCCGTATTCGGGGTAGCGGTGAAAATGCATCGGTAAATCAAGATATTTCTTATACGAGTTCAGGTGATGAAAAAGCATACGGTAGCGTCCGTTCGGAATAGGCACGTTGTGATTATAGTTGCGGTAAGGATTTATACCCATTCCCGTAAGAGTATAATTGTATTCCTTTAGCTCATTTTGAAGAAAATCGTAATATTCGGAAAATCGCTTTTGAATTATATACAAATTCTGCTCTTTGCCAAACGAAAGCTCGAGGTTGTTGTAGGAACAGTCGTAGGACAGAATATCACCGTTAACTGCGTTTTGTGCCGAGAATATGTTTCCGTCGTCATCAGTGCCGGCAACGGCAAACTTAAAATGCGATATAAAGCGTTTTGTTATTTCGTGAATTACCTCAAAATCAACGGCTTTTTTTGATAGATTTACAATCGGCATTTCAATTTCAACGCCGATATATTTTTCACGTTTCTTCTTTGTCGGCTCTATGTAGCGCTTGTGTAGTTGTTGTCTGATAAGCTGAAGTTCCATAGCGTGCTCCTTACAAATCCGAGAAAATCTGATACAGATATTTAAGTGTTTCTTCGTTGTCGAAAAATTCATTTTTGTGGTTTGTGCCGCTGAAAGCAAGCTTGCCGTTTCTGAAAGCAAAAAGTGTGTTCAGCGGAAGTTTTTTCCAGTCCTCGTACGAAAGCGGCAGAGTTGAAAAAATGATTCCGTTGTCGCTTTCAAGGTAATTCAAAGAGTCGGCATAATTTGTGTGAGCGTACATATATTCACCGTCAAAAATCAGCAGATTAAGCTTGTTTTCTTTCGACATATCACTTACAATGCTGTCAAGCAGAGAAAACCTTTCGTTAGCGTTCAGCGGACTTTTCGTTGCTTTCTGCGCATTATTAATCTGCTCGATAATATATAGAAGTATCCGTTCGCTGTCGGTATCGCCCGTTTGCTTTTTAAGAAATTTGCAAAGCGGCGGATAGTCAAAAATCGTGCCGTTGTGAATAAGCGTCCAGCGCCTTGAAGAATTATCGGTCTTTGAATACGGGTGGCAGTTTTTGTATTCAATGTTGCCGATTGTTGCATAGCGGATATGCGCAAGTGCGGTTTGTGTGACAATCGGCTGAGATAAACGCTCTCTGAGATAACGGCTCGTTGTCGCCTGAATCGGCTCTTTTTCAATGTTTATGTTATTTCCGTCAGCCAGAGCAAGTCCCCAGCCGTGAGGGTGGTTGTTGCTGTGACTGTAAAAGGTTTTCAGATAGTCGTTTATGCAGGCTTCGTTTTCAAAGCTAATTCCTAAAATTTCGCACATTTTAATCACTCCTGTCTGCATATTTAAGCGAAAGGTGAATACCGTTTTCTACATAATTTTTGCTGTAGCTTTTACGGATTATTTCAACATAGCGTTTGCTTTTATCGCAAATTTTATTCTTCTGATAATCAATAATATTCAGTGCTTTTTCCTGATTATATTTTTCAAAAAATTTCTGCATATCACAAAGCACATTCAGAGCGGCTGACTTTACCGGTATTTTTTCACTGTCAAAGCTGATAAGCGTATTTTCATCGTCATATTTTGATGCCTGCTTAATATTTTTTATTGCGCAAATCTGCTCGCTTTCCGAGAAATTTTCATCTTTAAGCGAAGTGAGATAGAGTATGAGCATATGAAGAAAATCTATATCCTCCTTAAAAATACCGACAGGGGATAGGGGATTTAAGTCAAGCATACGCAGTTCAATGTGGTTTACTCCCGCTTTTTCAAGATTTTCAATTGAATTTGCACCGTGAGGTTTCAGCCTTATCGGGTAATAAAGTTCAGATGCTGATTTCAGTAAGCCGTCAGCTATGTACTTCTGAATATCGGCAACGTAGCTTTCAAGACTGTCGTAATTTAAAATCGGTATAAACTCGTTCCAGTAGCCGATTTCACTGCATCTTGCAGACGAAAACGGCGTTATAACGTCCTTTCCGATTGCGCTGTAGTCAAAAAATGAGCCGTCCATTATCGGACTTGCGGCTGTAAGATATACAATCAGCCAGCTGTATTTTGTCATTTTTTTAGCAAGCTCAAGGTAGAGGTTGTTATTGTAATCGGTAAAGGAATTAATTTTGCTGTCCTTAAATCCGCAATCCAAAAGCTCGTCGGCAAAGGAAAAGTTGAAGTGGATTCCCGAAAAAAGCATTTTTTTCTTACCGTATTTTTCGGCAAGGTACTTTCTGTATATTTCCTTGCCTTTCAGACTGCCCTTAAAGCTTGCAATCGGAATGTCGCTTTCACCTTTTACGTAGGGCGGATTTGAAAACATCCATAAAATTTCACTTTCTGTTTCAAGGCATTTTAATTTCTGCACGACAGTATTGTGCAGTGCAGAAAGCTGGCTGTAAACAGAGCCTGTGTCGTCAAAAACGTCGGTGACGATTTCAATCTGATTTTCGCAGAAATCCCTGTCAATGTGCGGATTGTGTCCGAATGGGTGAGGGGTGTGGGAGAGAAAACCGTCTGTTTTTACCCTCAGGCTCTCTTTCTCAATTCCGAAACTGCCCTTATACATATTCTTTATGATATTTTGATTGTCAAAGTTAAAACTCATAGTAATCCATCTCAAATCTAATTGATTGCGAGAAAATATCCTCTATATCTGTTTATTCAAGTTTTATGTCTTTGTTAACAAAAATAATGAATAACATATAATGCCTATATGAATAGTAAGTATTATAATACACTTTCATACTCCTTTTGTCAAGAAAAAAAGAAATTATTGTAAAAAGAAAAGAGGTTGTACTAAAGCTCAACGGTCAAACCGCTGTTTAAGTACAACCTTTTATTTCTGTTATCTAAAATTCCGACTTTTTCAATCAACTCGGCTATATGACATAATCATTTGCAAGCCTGTCCTTCTGCATATCAATAATATCCTGTAAGGTGATTCCGTCAAGATAATCGCAGATAACCTTGTTAAGCCCTTTCCAGATTGGCAGGGTGGGACATTCGCCGCTTCGTTCACAACCTACGGGATTGTAGTCAAGGCAGGCTACGGGAGCAAGACTGCCCTCGGTAAGACGCAAAATATTACCGACTGTGTATTTGTCGGGAGCTTTGGCAAGCCTGTAACCGCCCTGATAGCCTCTGTTTGTATTGAGAATATCAGACCTGTTGAGAATCGGTACAATCTGTTCAAGATATTTTTTCGAAATATTCTGACGAGCTGCAATATCCTTGAGCGCAATGTATCCGTCATTCTGATGCTGTGCAAGGTCAATGAGCATACGCAGAGCGTATCTTCCTTTTGTTGAAATTTTCATACTATCAACCGCCTTTGATTGCTAAGGACCACTGAATAAATCACACAGATAAGTTGTTTGCACATCTTGCTTGCATGTTTTCCGTCAGCTTGCCCAAAAAAATCTGACAGCCCAATATGCACAAACGAGTTAATCAGTGTTTTCCTAATACAATAATAACATATATTTAGTAGGCATTCAAGGGAAATTGTTTACAGCGGACGTGTGATTTTATTTGTCGCAGTAATAAGGCGGCACTGACTTAGCCCGTCAAAAATTACCGATACCTTTTTGGTGTAGCTTTCACTGTCTACGTTTTCGTCAATAACAAAGCTTGCATTGTGTTTTCTCAGAAGCTGGGCGGTAGTCATAAGTCCGATACCGCTTCCGCCTGTTTTCTTATGTGTGGTAATTCTCCTTTTGCCGAGATTGTCAATAACCTTTTTTTCAAACGGAATACCGCTGTCATAAACGCTGATAATAAAGCTTTCGGTTTCCGTGCCGAGCACAACCAAAACATTTCTCTTTTTTGCTTCACGAACGGCGATAAGTGCGTTTTCACCGAGGTCAAGGATAAGGGTGTTCAAATCATTTTCGCAAATCAAATCTTTTGCAGACTCTTTTATGTCACAAGTAACCGACAAATCAAATGAAACATTGTCTTTATTTGCCCTTTTCATAAGGTATTTAAGGCTTGCGTCTATTGAGAAAATCCCTGTTTGTGCAAGGGTTTTGTGCAGATTTTCGTAATCAGTTAAAATTGTGCTTCTTTCAGAAGACATAGCCTTGAGCTGAGTAAGCAGAGCTTGTGACTTTTCCTTTTGCTCGTCGGGAGAATTGCAGGCTAAAATTTCCTCAACAGCCGACTCCATTGCCGGAATCAGCTTGTTATCACGGTGAATAATGCTTGATAATTCGTCGTTGTTTTGCTTTAATTTCTGATTAATTTCCTGCTGTTCGGCAAGAGATTTTTCAAGTATCTCAACGTTGCGCTTATAAACCTTTTCGAGATAGATGTTTGTAATGTGCTTTTTCCACCAGAACAGCAACAGCAGACCGATGATAATTACACAGAACAGAATTATTGTTCCTATGAAATAAGGATTTTTTTCGTTGTTGAACAGAGATGCGAGCAACAGCAGTGACAGGCTTATTAAAACTCCCAAATCACTTGTTAACTTTGACTTATATGCCGCAATACCTTTTTTGAACCTTTTTATTTTAAATAGAAGAAGACACAGTACAGTTTGAAAAATTCCAATAAAGAAAAATGAAATGATGTTTAATGCGCTGTTATCAAGTCGGCTGAATAAAATATATGCAGCAGGAGCAGTTATGAAACTTGAAATTATGTAAGTCAAGTAGCTTATGCCAACGGATATTGTAGTAAAGGAAAACGCATTGGTAATAGGTATTTTGCAGAATAAATAAAAAATAACGGTAAGTAAACAAATGATAATAATTAAGGTAAGATGAATGTAATTTTCTCTTGTTAAATATACGATAAAAGTTAATGGGATTGCAAGAAACAAGTATATAGCTTTTTGTAGTTTACTGAAAGTTATATTTTGTAATTTTACAAAGATGTAGATACTGCAAAGAATAATGAAAAAATACTTTAATGCAACGCTAATCATCTTATCCTCCTGAAAAAAACCTACATTTTTTACCGATAAACTGACAATACATACAAATTTAAAAATATGCCTCCTTTTCTTAAAATTTTGTTATAGCTAATAGCAAATTTTGAGAAGGAGGCTTTGAATATGCTGGAATACTGGATTTGGTTTATTTCATTATTTGGTATCTGATTTTAAAAAACGGGTTGCATAAAAATGTAACCTGTTTTTTAATACTCATTTTTTATCTTGTTTGCGTAGTAAAATATAAATTCCGTAAGTGTCGGCACACCCTTTGACGAGCTGATTTTAGCTGTGTAGTTTGTAAGCAGGTCGTCAATGCTTGACGTTGCCCACGCCCGGTTAATAGCGTTCTGCATTGCCCGCTCAACACTGCATTCGGTTTTGCCGTACTTTTTGGCAATAATACTGCAAAGGTTCTGCGTAGGCTCTTTAATTGTAATCAGAATTGCGTCAGTCAGGTATTTATATCCGACAGCTTTCTGATTAACACCGATGAGATTAAGCTCTGCAATAATTCGCCTTGTAATTCTCTTGTGATAGTATGCAGGTGATTCAACTTCTTCTGAATCATCTATATGAGTTTGTTTTCTGCTCTTTATTACCGGAGCGAGCATTCGCAGAAAATCAATTACCGACTTTTCACTGTACCCCTCCTGATGCTTAGACATAATATAGTCAGCACCAAGCTGTCTTGCAGTTTCATAAGTAACAGCGCTTGAGTTGTTGGTGGTTATAAGAATATACGGTACCTTGCTGAGCGACATATCCTTGATTCCGCTTAAAACATTCAGCCCGCTTCCGCTGCCTTGATGAAGCTCCAAATCAAGAATTACAACGTCAGGCAGAGTGTCACGAATATAATCAAGTGCTTTAAAGGCATTGTTTGTCACTCCGACAAGTATCATATCGTCAGAATTATCGGCAAGATTTATAATTTGTTTGCAGGCGTATTGGTCATCTTCAACAAGAAGTATTGATAGTTTATTGTCCATAGCAGCCTCGATAATGTTGATTATGCATGATATTTTCTGTTGAGTATATAATATCACATTTTTCAACAAAAAGCAACAAAAAGCAACAGGAAACAATATTATTGACTAAATTTATTTGTTTTTGTTCTGAGGTAAAATAATATGTAAATAGAAAAATTGTGTTTTATTTATCAAAAAATATCCCTGCAAATAAATTTATTAATGAAATAAATCTTGGGTGATAAAAATATATGGAAAAAACGTTCGGTTCGTTCATTTATAAAAAAAGAACACAAAAGCATATTTCACTTCGTGGACTTGCGAAGATGATTGATGTATCGCCGGTGTATGTTTCAAGTATGGAAAGGGGCAAACGTGCCGCACCGACATATCCTGTTCTGATGAAAATTGCAAATGCGCTTATACTAAGTGAAGAAGAAAAGACTGTAATGTTCGATTTGGCGGCAAAATCGAAAAAATCCTTGTCATTGGCTGAAGATTTGCTTGAGTACATTAACGGTAACGAAATTGTTCACAAGGCTTTGAGAACGGCAAAAAAGTGCAATGCTACCGATGAGGACTGGCAGAATTTTATTGACAGCATTTCGGAAAAATAAATACGTTTAAATTTTAGGCGCTCGGTTACGGGCGCTTTTTTACTTTATAGTTATGCCGTCCCTGATAATCGAAAATTTTCTGCAAATAATATGTTTGACTGCAAGGTACATATTCTCTAAATTTTCGGAGGCGGTACAATGAACATATTCACGTCGGTGATTTTTCAGATTGCCGTTCTGTTTTCTTTTATCCTTATCGGTTTTATCCTTTGCAGGCTCAATTTACTTCCGAGGGAAGCGTCAACCGTATTTTCAAGGCTTGAAAACAGAATTTTAATGCCTGCTGTTGTAATCAATACTTTTCGGACAAACTGCACGATAGAAAATATCACCCATAAGTGGGTGTTTATCGCCTACAGCGCAGTTATTCTTGCGTTTTGTATTCTTGTCGCTTTCATAGTCAGCCGTTTCCTCGGCAAAACGCCGTATCTTCAGAAAATATACAGGTACTCAATTGCAGTTTCAAACTTCGGTTTTGTCGGTACGGCTATGGTTTCGGGAATTTACGGAGCAGACAGCATTGAACTTTTCGACTATCTTATGTTTACTCTGCCGCTGAATATGTTTACCTATTCAATCGGAATTGCGTGGCTCGTTCCTAACGGAGGCAGGGTGTTTTCATTTAAAACATTTTTAAATCCGATTTTTGTGTCGCTGTTTATCGGTGCGGCGCTCGGCTTGCTCAATCTTCCTAAAACCGAGCTTGTCACCTCGGTAATTTCATCAGCGGCCGGCTGTATGTCGCCGATTGCTATGATTCTGACGGGCTTTGTTATCGGCGGTTACAGACTGCCTGAGCTGTTCAGACATTGGCAAACCTATGTTGTTGCAGGAATAAGGCTTGTTGCTTTGCCTGCCGTTGTTGTCACTGTTTTAAAGCTGTTGAATACTCCGCAGGAAATAATAATTGCAACGCTCTGTGCTCACGCAATGCCGCTTGGCTTAAATACAGTCATAATGCCGTCGGCATACGGTGAAAATCCGGAAACAGGTGCAAGTATGGCGCTTGTGTCGCAAATCTGCTCTGTGTTTACAATTCCGACTTTATTTTTTATTTTCGGATACGCATAATTGACAAGGCGTAAATATTGTGATATTCTTAAATCATAGTAATTATATATGAATTAAGGTGATGACTTGAAAATTTCAACAAAAGGGCGCTACGCAGTCAGACTTATGGTAGATTTAGCGCAGAACGATAACGGCGAGAATATCTCGCTTAAGGATATTGCAAAACGTCAGAATTTGTCACTGAAATACCTTGAACAGATTATTACGGTGCTTACAAAGGCAGGTTATGTCATTAGCACACGAGGTTCAAACGGCGGCTATCGCCTTACGCACAAGCCTGAATATTATACAGTAGGGATGATTTTACGCCTTACCGAGGGCAGTCTGGCTCCTGTTTCGTGCCTTGACGGCGATATGAACACCTGCGAGCGCAGAGAAAATTGCGGTACTCTGTTTGTGTGGGAGGAACTTTACAAGGCTATCTGCGGTGTGGTTGATAACATAACAATTGCCGATATTATAAATAAAGGTGCAGATAACTATATAATATAGAGTGCATATTATCCGTGCCTATGGTTAATATGTTTATTTCTGAACAATGTAGGGAACGGTCTTGACCGTTCCGCCTCCTCATATGTTAGCTGTAACCCAACGGAACAGTCAAGACTGTTACCTACAGTTAAACTTTAAATAAATCATACTAATTAAGTAGGAAAAATATGAAATATTTTTAAAAAACCTATTGACAAATAAAAATAGTGTGGTATTATATAGGTACAAAAGCAAATCCTACTAATCTAATGGGAAATATAGGAATGGTGATTTTATGATAATTTTTGCAAAACGATGTTGTTTTGATACCCGAATGTGATGCTTAAGGCAAACAGATTTTCAAAACTTTAAAACATCTTAAACTATCAAAATAACATTGAAAAGAGGATTTTAATTATGAGCACATTAAAAGAAAGAAAATTACAGTTTGAAACAATTCAGCTTCACGCAGGACAGGAACAGCCCGACCCCGTAACTGATGCAAGAGCAGTTCCGATTTACGCAACAACGTCTTACGTTTTTCATAACAGCCAGCATGCCGCAGACCGTTTTGCTCTCAGGGACGCAGGCAACATCTACGGCAGACTTACAAACCCCACGCAGGATATTTTTGAGCAGAGAATTGCCGCTTTAGAGGGCGGCTCGGCGGCTCTTGCAGTTTCCTCGGGTGCGGCGGCTGTTACATACACAATTCAGGCGCTCGCAAAAGCAGGCGACAACATTGTAGCCGCAAAGACTATTTACGGCGGCTCGTACAATCTGCTTGAGCACACACTCCCTGCTTACGGAATTACAACAACATTTGTTGACCCCGACGAGGAAGGTGCATTTGAAAACGCAATTGACGAAAACACAAAGGCTATCTACATTGAATCCCTCGGCAACCCGAATTCAAACATTATCGACTTTGAGAAGGTTGCAGAGATTGCACATTCACACAATATTCCGCTTGTTGTTGACAGCACATTTGCTACTCCTTATCTTTTAAGACCGTTTGAATTTGGCGCAGATATCGTAGTTCATTCGGCAACAAAGTTTATCGGCGGTCACGGTACAGCTATCGGCGGCGTAATCGTTGAGAGCGGAAAGTTTGACTGGAAGGCTTCGGGCAAGTTCCCGCAGTTTGCTGAGCCCAACCCCTCTTATCACGGCGCAGTATTTACAGATGCGGCTCCCGGTGCGGCATTTGTAACATACATTCGTGCAATTTTACTTCGTGATACAGGCGCAACTCTTTCGCCCTTCCACGCATTTATCTTCTTACAGGGACTCGAAACGCTGTCACTTAGAGTTGAACGTCACGTTGAAAACGCACTCAAGGTCGTTGACTTCTTAAAGTCCAACCCGAAGGTTGAAAGCGTTAATCACCCGTCACTTGCCGACAGCAAATATAATGACCTCTACAAAAAGTACTTCAAAAAGGGCGCAGGCTCAATCTTCACCTTTGAAATCAAGGGCGGAGCAGAGGAAGCAAAGAAGTTTATTGACCACCTTCAGGTGTTCTCACTCCTTGCAAACGTAGCAGACGTAAAATCGCTTGCAATTCACCCTGCATCAACTACCCACTCACAGCTCAACGAAACCGAGCTTGCAGAGCAGGGAATCAAACCTAACACAATCAGACTTTCTATCGGCACAGAGAATATCGACGATATTATTTATGACCTTCAGGAAGCATTCGATGCAATTTAATTTATAGTTTGGAAAGGATAGATAGTTATGTCAAAAGTATATAACAGCGTTACGGAACTTATCGGAAAAACACCTCTTATTGAGCTTAAGAATATTGAAAAGAAAAATTCACTTAATGCAACAGTTGTTGCAAAGCTTGAGTATTTCAACCCCGCAGGCAGTGTAAAGGACAGAATTGCAAAGGCAATGATTGAGGATGCAGAGGCAAAGGGAATCCTCAAAGAGGGTGCAACAATTATCGAGCCCACATCGGGCAATACGGGTATTGGTCTTGCGTCGGTTGCAACCGCAAAGGGCTACAGGACAATTCTCACAATGCCCGAAACGATGAGCATTGAAAGAAGAAATCTGCTTAAAGCCTACGGTGCAGAAATTGTGCTCACAGACGGAAGCAAGGGAATGAGCGGCGCAATTGCAAAGGCTGACGAGCTGAAAAACGAGATTGACGGCGCAGTTATTCTCGGTCAGTTTGTAAATCCTGCAAACCCCGAAACTCATTTTAAAACAACAGGCCCCGAAATCTGGGAGGATACAGACGGTAAGGTTGACATTTTTGTAGCAGGCGTCGGCACAGGCGGCACATTGAGCGGCACAGGCAAGTATCTCAAGTCGCAGAATCCCGACGTAAAGGTTGTTGCAGTTGAGCCTGAAACATCTCCCGTACTTTCGGAAGGTCACGGCGGACCGCATAAAATTCAGGGTATCGGCGCAGGCTTTGTGCCCGAAACTCTTGATACACAGATATATGATGAAATTGTAAAGGTACCCAACGAGTCTGCGTTTGAAACAGCAAATTCTATTGCAAAGACAGAGGGAATCCTCGTAGGAATTTCATCGGGTGCGTCGCTCTGGGCGGCTTTACAGCTTGCACATCGCCCCGAAAATGCAGGCAAAACAATTGTTGCTATTTTCCCCGACACAGGTGAGCGTTACCTTTCAACAGGAATTTTCAGCTAAACTACAGACAGAAAACATATTGACATATTATAATAAGCTGTTCCGACAAACGTTAAGTCGTGTTGTCGGAACAGCTTTTGCTTTGAAAAAATAATATCTTACAAAAAATGCTTAAAATATTGCAATATATCCAAAGATAAAATATAATCTATGTAGGAACATGTAATTCAAAATAAAATGCAAAAAACAGATGAACAATGACGTAGTACGGTGTTAATTCTAAAATTTATCAATTTTGTTATGAAAATAACCACACTCAAATGTAGGGAACGGTCTTGACCGTTCCGAGTCGGTTAAGGGTTGGCTTGTAAATCAGCGGAACGGTCAAGACCGTTCCCTACACTGATTAATAACAAAAGCTGATTTTATATTTCATACAATATGTGTATTTTTAGGGTTAACATTGTAGTAGGGGACTGCTTACCAGACGTCCCATTCACAAAATTGCATTACAATTTTTGTGCGGACACGGCACGCCGTGTTCCTACGCAATCGTTAATAAATACTTAGCGCAAAATAATAATTTAAAACGTTTATAAAAGGTGAATTATGAACAACTTTCAATTAATTGTGAATGAAGTAAAAAAGGCGGTGAACGGCAAGGACAGGGCGATTGTAACCTCGCTCCTTGCAATTCTTGCTAACGGAAACATACTTATTGAGGATATCCCCGGCGTGGGAAAAACTACAATGGCGGTGGCATTTTCAAAGGCGCTCGGTCTTAAATACAACCGTGTGCAGTTTACTCCCGATACTTTGCCGTCAGACATAACGGGCTTTGCCGTTTACAACAAGGACAGCGGAAAAATCACCTTCAACAAGGGCGCAATTTTCTGCAACCTTTTCCTTGCAGACGAGCTTAACAGAACCTCAAGCCGTACTCAGGCGGCTTTGCTTGAGGCAATGGAGGAACAGCAGGTAACTGTTGAGGGAAGCTCCTATCCGCTTGAACGCCCATTTTCGGTTATCGCAACGCAGAATCCTGCCGGTGCGTCGGGAACTCAGCTTTTGCCTGATTCGCAAACCGACCGTTTTATGGTTCGTATTTCAATGGGTTATCCCGATAACGAGTCGGAGTGCAAAATGCTGTTAAACCGCAGTCACATCAATCCGCTTGATGAAGTAAACTGCGTTGTGACAAAGGAGCAGCTTGTTGGAATGCAGAATGGTGTAAAAGAAGTTTTTGTAAAAAGAGAAATTGCCGAGTATATCGTTTCGCTTGTGTCGGCAACGAGAAACAGTAATCTGATTCAAAGAGGTGCAAGTCCGAGAGCTACGCTTTCACTTACCGATATGGCAAAAGCAGCAGCTTATGCCGCAGGCAAGGATTATGTTACTCCGCAGGATATTCAGAATGTGTTCCTGCCCACACTCGGTCACAGGATTATCTTAAGCTCCGAATCGGTTTCAAGACACCTCAGCAGCGAACAGGTGCTAAAGCATATTATGTCAAAGGTAAGAGCGCCGAGGATTTAGTTATGATAAAAAATATTATAATTTACCTTTTGTTGCTTATCTCAGCCTTTGTTTTTAACATATTTTATTTCGGTTGGTTTTCGTGGTTTCTGCTTGTGTTGACAATTGCAGTTCCGCTTGTGTCGCTGATAGTCAGTCTGCCGTTTATGATTAGCAGTACAGTAAACGGTATCCTTGTTTTTACCCACGACAGTATAAAAGTCGGTGATGATTTTTATGTAGGTGTTACGGGCAAAAAGGGGAAAACGGTGTTCTGCCCTCGTATAAAAATTAAGCTGAGTATTGAAAATGAATTTTGTAATCTTAGCGAAAAGCTGAAAATTTTGTATTCGGGCACGCTGAAAAAGCCTTTTTATACCAAAAATAACAGACTTTCCAAGCACTGCGGCTCTGTAAATATTACAGCGAAATATGCAAAAATCTACGATTTTATGGGGATTTTCTTTATCCCGATAAAGCTTGACTGCAACATAAGCTGTGATATTATGCCAAAGACAAAAAAGCCCTCAGTTCTGCCCGACAGCAGTAAAATTTCAATTTTAGGCTACAAACCGAAAAACGGTGGCTTTTCGGACTATTACGAATTAAGGCAGTACCAAAGCGGCGACAGCCTTAAAAATATCCACTGGAAGCTGTCTTCGAAATATGACGATTTGATTGTGCGTGAGCCGAGCACTCCGATTTACAGACAATTCTATGTCAGGCTGTTGTTTACTCAGACTCCCGACACAAATGACGATATTCTGGCTCGGTTTATGTACGTCTGCGATTACCTGAACAAAGGCGGTGCACCATGCCTTGTATTTAATGACGGCAGAGAAATTTCCGCAATTTCAAATCCCTCAGAGCTCAAAGAGTTTATCAATGCTTTATACAGAAATCAGCCTTACAATACTCACTTTGCCGACTCAGCTCCCTCGCTTGTGTATGCAATCGGGGAGAGTGGTGAGGAGGTGAGCGGCATATGAAGAACAAAAGCGAATTTTTCGTAAGCTCAGGTGTTTCACTGACTCTTGTGCTTTCTCTGCTATGGTGCTTTTCGTCCTCATTTTCTGTTACTGCGTCACCCTTCGTTGTCGTAACGTCAAGCTTGATTTTCACCTCGTATTTTGCACTTATTGCAAAGCTTGTAAAGCGGAAATTAACCTTTCTGATATGCCACCTTGTAACGGCGGCGGTGTTTGTTTTTACGGTGCTGTTTTCGCTTGAATCATTGCTTTCGCAGTTAAACTATGCAGTAAATTGCGTGCTTGAAATCTATTCAAAATATCTGCCTTGTCCGACTTCGGTAATCTTTTCTTCAACGAAATCAATCAGTGCAGACTATTTATTCGTTCTGCTTTCATTTTTGCTGTGCGATGCTTTTGTAAATTCACTCGTGCGTATAAGGCGGATTTTCCCGATTATTATTATTTCGGTGATAGTACTTGTTCCGTGCTTTATTATTGTAGATACGCTCCCGTCGCTTGTGCCTTTGGTAGTTGCTGTTTCACTGCTTTTTGCGCTGTATATCACTTCATTTGTACGCAGAAAAAATCCTGCGCAGAGCGGAGCGGTAATGCTCGGTGTAACTGCCGTTATTCTGGTTGTTTCAATAATCATCTGCCGTATATTTCCTGTCGAGAATTATAAAAGGTATGACTGGCAGGACAAGATGTTGAATTTTGCCGAGAATATAACAGGCTTAAAAGGCGGACAAAGCTCTGATTTGCAGATTTCTTCCGTCGGTAATTTTATAGACGATACCGAGGACCTTTCACACCTCGGTAAGATTGAACAGCAGGGCAAAAAGGTAATGAGAATCCTCACAGACAAGGGAGGAACAATGTACCTCAAGGGTGTTTCGTATGCAAACTACTCGGATAACAAGTGGTCAATTCTCACCGACGAGCAGAACGAGTCACGCCCGCAGGATTACAACTCCTTTACTATGGCTAAGAACGGCAACGAAACAACATCGTCATTGAGCATAATTACTGAAAACGGAGAAAGTATTATGTATACTCCGTATTTTACAAAGGAAATTCCGAATGATTTCGAAACCGTCAGTGATGTGCTTGTAAAAAACAAATTCAAATATGTTTCCTATGAGCTCAGTTACTTGCCGTATTCCGAAAACGAGGTTTATTATTCAAGCGCAACCTCGTCTTATTATGATTACAAGGATTTTGTCTATGATATCTACACTAAGATTCCCGAGAACACAAGCGAAAAGCTGATTGAAATCGGCGAACAGAACGGAATATATTTACCGAGAGTCGGTGGAGATGAAAACGAGGACAGTTCTTTATACGGCTATAAAACGAATGCGCAGTTTGCTCAGCTTGTAAAGGACTTTGTTTCATCACGCGGCTACTATTCTCTTGATGCAGAGCATATGCCCGAGGGAGAGGACTTTCCCGTATGGTTTCTTACAGAGGCAAAGTCGGGCTACTGCGTTCACTATGCGGCTGCTGCAGCGGCAATGCTCAGAGCTTACGGTGTGCCGACAAGATACGTTACGGGCTACCTTGTCAATGCAAAGGCAGGGGAGTGGGCGGTTGTTACATCCGACAACGCACACGCATGGGTTGAGTACTTTGACGATGAAATGGGTTGCTGGATTCCTCTTGACGCAACACCTGCATCATTTGTGCCTGCTCAGAATAATTCGAATACAGACGAAACTAAAGCAACGCAGGAAAACTTGCAAACCGAGCCTGCAACTACTGTTTCACAATCAGCAACAACGGCTGCTCAGAACACTTCCGAAATGCCTTCTGTAACAAATAATAATTCTGCTAAAGAAAATACCGGCTACGGAGCATTTGAGATAGCAATAGCAGTAATAATCGTATTGCTGTTGTTGATTGCGGCTATATTAATCAGGCGAAAAATCCTGCTGTTAGTACGAAATAATCATTTTTCAAAGGGCAGGAATAACAGTCGTGCGATTTATATTTACCGCCACATTGAGTCGCTCGGGAGATTTTCAAATAACGTAATTCCCGATGAGATAAAGGAAATTGCTCTCAAAGCAAGGTTCAGCAGTCATACGATAAGTTCAGATGAGCTTAAAATGCTTATGTCTTATCACGACGACGCTGAAAAGGAGCTTTTGCGCAACAGCTCAAAAATCAAGAGGTTTTATTTTAAATTCATTCTTGTTCTGACAAAATAAAACAGGACTGCACAACTTACGTGAAACTTTACTGTAGTTGTGCAGTCCTTTGTGTTTCTTTAATAGAAAATACTCCGAAATGCTCGTCGAGATACTCGAATTTTGGAACATAATAGGTTAGCTGTTATGTAACAGTCGGGCAGGGTAAGCTCGGTAATATCAAGCTGTCTGCTCAATTTACGTGTCGAGGTACTCGACTAGCTTGCGTAATATGACGCTATGTTCTGCAATTTTCTGCGAGCAGTTGAAATATGCCGTGAAACCGTTGAGGCGTTAAGACCAAGCTCTGATGCAATTTCCTTTTGCTTTTTATCATTAAGATAGTACTCTGTAAGGCATATTCTCTGCATATCCGTAAGCTCCGTTACAATAGCCTTTGAAATGATTTCTTTCATTTTTTTACGACTTTCAGAATTAGTCGTGCCGTTCGGATTAAAGCTTGAAAAAAGAATTTTGCTTGTGTTCTCATTTGTAAAATGTATGATTTTCGTTTTCAATTAAGCCACTCCCTTGTGCCTTTCAAGCAGATGATTTGCAATATCAAGACATTCGTTGTAGTACGTTCGGTATTTTGCAATCTTCAGATTAAGCTCTTTTTGCTCGTAAGGAGTTTTGCCTTTGCGCTCTTTTTTCAGTTTTTCTATAACAATGGCAATTTCAGCCGCTGTGTTGTAATATTCCTGTGACCATTCAAAATAATTCATCAATTTTCTTCCTCCGCATCATTCATTTTCTTTGAAACAGACGGGGCTTTCTGTTTCGGGAAAGCATTAAAGCAAATCTGAAATAATAAATACGCTTGCTTTATTTGCTTGCCTAATTTAATTATATTTTGAATTTCTGCGTTTTTCAAGAGAAAATAGAACGAATGTTCGAAAAATAAAACCAAACACCACCATTGTGTCATTGTCAGTACAATGCCTGTGAATATTATTCAGTATCAGAATAATATTCAGTATATTTTTATTAAAGCAATAGTTCCAAATTGTGCGTCACTTCCTAAAACCTGTTTACAAAAATTTTTTAAAATCCTCCGATTTTTCTGCAAACTTAACTATTACATAATTTTGAGGAATAATGTATAATAAAAATAAATCGTGTAGCTTTAAAGCATAAATCCGGATTGCTTTAAAGCTGCACTTTTTTGTTTTTAGAAAGATATTTCGAAACGGTCGGGCAAAACAGGTTTGGCAATTTTAACCTGTCTGCCCGAATTGGGTGCAGGGATACTCTGCTTGGGTGTCGATGCACTCGACAGGAGGTAAAAATGAAGAATATTGTAGAAGAAACAAGACAAATGAACAAGATGGGCACTGCCGACATCAAAAAGCTTATGCTTTCTATGGGATTGCCGATGATTGTTTCAATGGCGCTTCAGGCGGTTTATAATATAGTTGACAGCTACTTTGTAAGCTGTATGCCCGATACTGCCGAAGTTCAGCATATGGGCGATTTAGCGGTAAATGCGCTTACGCTTGCCTTTCCTGTTCAGATGCTTATGATAGCAATAGGAGTCGGAACAGGCGTAGGTATCAACGCAATTCTGTCAAGAAGTCTTGGTGAGGGTGACAGTGAAAAATGCAGTAAAATTGCAGGCAACTCAATTTTCCTTGGCTTGTGTATGTATGTAGTGTTTTTGCTGTTCGGACTTTTCGGAGTTGACGCATATATCGGCTCGCAGACAGACAATCAGCAGATTATTTCAATGGCGACGTCATATCTCAGAATTTGCACAATCGGCTCATTCGGTGTAAGTATGTATATTACCTACGAAAAGCTGTTGCAGGCTACAGGCAAGACAATGCAGTCTACTATTGCTCAGATAGCAGGTGCGCTGACAAATATTATCCTTGACCCGATTATGATTTTCGGTTGGTGCGGATTACCCGAAATGGGAATTGACGGTGCCGCATATGCCACAATTATCGGTCAGTTCGTATCATTTGCACTCGACGCAGTATTCCATTACGTCTGCAATTCAAAGGATTTCAGCGCAAATATAAAGTACGTAAAGCCGCAGCTTAATATCATCGGTCAGATTTACCGTGTAGGTGTTCCTGCAATTTTAATGCAGGCGCTTATGTCATTCCTCACATACGGCGTGAATGTAATCTTTGCAAACGTTTCAACCGAAGCGGTAACTGCATACGGAATTTACTACAAAATCCAGCAGTTCGTATTCTTTGCCGCATTCGGAATGAACAACGCTATGATTCCGATAATTGCGTTCAACTATGGAATGAAGAGTAAAAAGCGCATAAATCAAGGCATAAAATACGGAATGATTTACACGCTTATCATAATGTTTCTGGGAGCAATTCTCTTGCAGGTGTTTGCAAATCAGATTCTCGGAATTTTTTCACTTTCAGACAAAACAAGAGAGCTTGCAATTCTGGCTATCAGAATAATCACACTCGGTTACATTTTTGTCGGTGCAAATATTGCGTATCAGGGAATTTTTCAGGCTCTTGGATGTGGTGTAAGTTCTCTGGTGCTTTCGTTGATAAGGCTAATTGTTGTTCCTCTGCCGCTTGCTGCAGTGTTCACCTGCTTTCCAAATGCCGAAACGCTTATATGGGTTGCATTCCCTGTCGGAGAGCTTTCAGCGTTTCTGATTGCGCTGATGATGATGAAGTTTATCGGAAAACGCAAGATTTCCCCGATAAAAGCAAGTGTTCAGGCATAATAATCCGATAAAATTATTGCATCATTTTTGTATCATTTGTCGGGTGGTCAAAATTGAAATATGCTCAAAAGTAGTTTTTTGAGGGATTGCAGAAAAATAATGCACAAAATAGACTTAAAATTATTGTGCACATTGTCATTTTGCCTGTTGAGAAAAGACAAATCCGCCTTTATCCACTTGAAATAAGGTCGAAAAAATAGTATAATATATGAAAATGAAATGCTCACATTGAACATTCATTTTCATAAAACACACAATCGCAAAACAGACCGTCGGGAGACGGTCTGTTTTGCTTTATGATTTAATTGTAAAAAACGGCTGCCGATATCAGCAGCCGAAATTTTTGATAAATTACTTATTTTTGCTAAGCGTGAGAAGTAAATCGAGAACTTTTAGATAAATCCAGATTACCGTGAATGCAAGACCGAAAGCGGCGCTCCATTCGTATTTTTTGGGCAGATTGTTTTCAACGTTTTTTTCAATGGTATCGAAATCAGTAAGCAAAAAGAGCGTTGCGGTGATGATTCCTAAAACGGAAAAGCCGATTGAAAACAGCGGTGCTTGATTTAAGCACCGCTGTAATAAGCTATTTGATTAATTTGCGTTTGAGAAACTCAACCTCGACTTATGATACAAACTGCAAAGGATTGAGCTTGTTTGAATTATAGATAATTTCAAAATGGAGGTGAGGTCCCGTTGAATTACCCGTTGAACCAACATATCCTATTGTGTCGCCCTGAGAAACGTGCTGACCGTAAGATACTGCAACTGAACTGCAGTGACCGTAAAGAGTCTTATAGCCGTTGCCGTGGTCGATGATTACATAGTTACCGTAGCCGTCGCCGTTGTCGCCTGCCTGAACAACTGTTCCGCCGTCAGATGCGACAATGGGCTGTCCGTAAACTCCGCCGGCTGAAATATCAATGCCCCAGTGCATTCTGCCCCAACGCCACTCATATTCGCTTGTGATGTTGTGGGTGTAGGGGAGAGGCCAGCAGAATGTGCCCGAAGTAGAGCCGGAAGAACTTGATTTTGAGCTTGAACTGCTGTCTTCAACAATTCCGTCCTTTGAGCCCCTTACAACAACCTCGTCAACTGCCTTTGTAATAACCTTGCTGTCGGTTTCAACAGCGTCCGTCTGCATACCGTCGGTAAATGTGGTGCGGATTGTAACTTCTTCCTTGCCGTTTTTGCCTTCAGTCTTTACTTTTTTATAAGATGATGACTGCGAATCGTCATATTCTGTCTTGATTTCGTAGTCAATTTCTCGTGTGTAAACAATATCGGTTGAAAGTGCAATTGAGAACTTGCCCTCAGCGGCAGTCATAATTTCAGAAACTGTCATAATCTCATCTTGTGAAAAACTTCCGCCCTTTACAACAACGTCATTTGCAAATTCTGTTGTTGTTTCGTCGTCGTAGCCCTCTTTGTAGTCGGTAAGAACCTTATCAAGAGCGGCATTAAGTGCGTCGGTTTCGCTTGTTGCACCGATAAGCTTGCCGTCAATGTAAAGTCCAGAACATCCGTTGCCGATGTTATCGTTCATAAGCGCCTTTGTAATTGAAGCATATGCGCCCGAACCGAGAGTGCTTGTTGCCTCATCTGCTGTTGCAGAGAAAACTGCGCCGGAATTTACGGCAGTATCTTCACTGATTTCGTTATTGCTGTCTGTCGGAGCAGTTTTAACCGAAGATGAACTGGTGATAACCTTTGTCACATTTTCGGGAGCGTCAAGTGCGCTTGCCACTGTCACGCAGGAAAGCATAATTGCCGATGCGCAGGCAACAACTGCAAGAACAGCCTTTTTCTTAAGTATTGTATGCGCACGGTAAGTTGTTGTAGGAGCGCTGTGAGCGTGTTTTTTGTTGCCCGAAATAACTGAAATTCCCGAAACAGCGTCTTTTAATGAGCCGGAAAACTCACCTTTTGCACCATTTCTGTTTTCGGTATAGCACCTGTCAAGAACCGAGGGAGATTTTTTAGCCTTGGCTGTTTTAGCGGCAATTCTGTCTGATGTTTTGCCGATGAAATGTGCAGATACCTCGGAAACCTTTTTGGAAACTGATTTAGCAAGGTAAACCGACGCTCTTTTTACGAATCGTATTGTTTTGAAAGCGACAGACGGCTGAGTGGATTTTCTTGTCGCTTTTTTCTTTTCTGTTGAAAGACTTTCTATTTCATTGAAACCTTCCAAACCAATGAACTTTGTCTTCAAAATAATTTCTCCTATCTCATTAACCGTTACATTTTTGTAACAAACTCAACATCTTAATTATATCAAATTGTAACGAATTTGCAATAAGAGAATTAAAAAACGTAACCTTTAACAGAAAATTCACCAAATACAGATTAAAATATCTGCCAAAATGCACAATATTTCTTCAAATTAATTATACTCTAAGTTATCAATTTTATAATCTTTCAACAAAGAGTAATATTCTTTTAAAGCAGAAACAGCGCCGTTTTTGTCGTGTTCCTTGTAATTTCCGCACTCTATTGCCGTTGTTCCCGGAATTTCTCCAACGTGCTCACTGCACTTTTTAACAGTTTCCTTTATAAGGTCAAGTGCCTGCTGATGAGTTAAATTTCTCACAAGAAAATAAAAGCCTGTCCTGCACCCCATAGGACCGAAATAAATTACGTTGTCTGCATACTCGCTGTTGCGTGCATAGGTTGCAAAAAGGTGCTCTATAGTGTGCATAACGGGATTTGGCAGAAACGGAGGAGTGTTCGGTTTTACAAAACGCATATCATATGTCGTGATGTCGCCGTCAATTCGTGAAATATATACTCCCGGATTTAAAGTGTTGTGATTAACGGTAAAGCTTGCAATTCTTTTCATTATAATGTCAGTCCTTTAATATTTAATATCAGTCATAATCGGCTACGTTTGTAAAGCAGACGTTCAAATCTACCGCACCTTCAATTCCGTCGATAGTACCCGTTGCGGAATATTGCCACATAGAAAACTCATAATAAAATGTAGGTACATTTGCGTATTCGCAGTACCATATGTCTATGTCGGCAAGGCGTGAGAGGTCATATTTGAAGTACAGCTCACGGCTCGGGGAATAGAGAATTGGCGTATAGCCAAGCTCTTTTACTCTGTCGCAGAAAGCTCTTGCGCACTCGGTAGCCTGATTTGCGCTTACATTGTCTGTTCGTGCGTCGTCATCCTTGATGATTTCCCAGTCATAAGCAACGGGATAGTCAAGCTTTATGTCGCCGAGAACTGTTTTTACATAGTCAGCTTCTTCAATTGCTTCTTCTGTGCTGATTGCCTGCGAGAAGAAATAAGCACCGACTTTGATTCCCTCTGCTTTAGCGCCGTTTATGTATTCAAGCGCTCTTTCGTCTGTATACATTTCACCGCTCTCGCCGTAGCCTCTGCCGCCTACTCTTATCATAGCAAAGTCAATTCCGCTTTCCTTGACCTTTTTCCAGTCAATGTCGCCGCTGTACGAGGATACGTCAATTCCCTCGGTTGAGGCTGATTTTCCGTTTTCACTATAATATTTAAGGTTTGAATCAGCAGTGAAACCGTTGTTATCAAGCTTGTTTACGGGAACTCCGTCGAGCTCGGTAATCCAGATTTCACCGAGGGTGCTGTCGTTTATGTGAATTTTATTTCCTGTTGTTTTAACGGTTGTGTCTGTGGCGGCTGTAGCAGTCTGCGAGCTTGAACTGCTGCTGTTTTCGTCAGAACATCCGCACAATGCCGCAGAAACCAGCATAGCAGATGCAATAAGCATGCAGGTAATCCTTTTCATATTAATTTCTCCGTTTCCTTATTATATATTTATAAAAACCCTTGAAATTATTAAAAGCATATCATATTTTTGTTTTTATGTAAATAAATTAAGTCGAAATTTGTATTGAAAATTATGTGAAGATTAAGTATAATAGATATATTATCCATCAAAAACCATATTTGAAAAATTGTGGATACAGATTTGTGTTTTATGAAAGGTTGGTGAAACGGGTGAAAAATGTCGGCGTCAGCGGTTACCGCAGAAAAACTAAAGAACAGCTTTTGAAAGAAATCGACGCCTGCAAATCACTCAGCCAGCTTTTTGCTTTGATTCAGCACGAGGGAATTGTAATGAGAATGTATAGCCAGCCGGGTGCGTCAAACCTTACTCCGAAAAAGCTTTATCCTAAGGAAATAATTAACAACAAAGAGGACACCCCCCTTGAACGCCTGCGATTAAGGGTGAGAAAAGCTGTTGAGCAGTATGACGAGAGAGTTCCGTCAAGCTCTTGTCCCGATAACCCAAACGGCAAAAAATAAAATTAATTGTTAAATTATAATTCGAGAAACGCATAATAATCTTCTTTTATCTAAAAAAGTAATTATTCGTACAAAAATTATTAATTTGCACCTAAAAAATATAAAAAATTTACATAAAAAACTCTTTATTTTTTGGAAAAATTATTATATACTATTGTTATTAAATATCGTTTAGCGATGATATATTGGTGAAAGAGGGAATAAGAATGAAAAATAAGTTTAAACGTGTTTTTTCAGCTTTGCTTGCGGTGATAACGGTGTTTTCCGCTACTGCGGTGTTTGGCACAAGTACATATGCGGCTGAAAGCGAAACTTTGCCTGTTGTGTCGGGTGAAACTGTTGAAACAGCTACTGAACCTGCCGAATCTACGGAGCCTGCAACTGCCCCGTCAACAGCTGTGACCGAACCTACTACTCAGCCTGCTACCGTTGTGACAACTGCTCCGGCAACTGAGCCGACTACAAAGCCTGCTCCGAAGGTAGGTAATGTTAAGAACATAGTTAAAACAAGCTTTTTAACCGACCAGATAACCCTTACATGGGATAAGGTAAGCGGAGCGTCGGGATACTATATATATTACAAAAATGCCGATAACTCAAATACTTTCAAGAAGATTGCCGAGGTTAAGTCAAATACCTGCACGGTTAAAAAACTTTTGCACACAACGCAGTATCATTTCAAAATATCTGCATACGTTGTTCAGGACGGTGTAAAATACGAGGGTGCAGGCACAGTTAAAAAGACTGCCACACAGCCCGGCAAAGCAGAAAATCTGAGAATGAAGCGTTCTTCAAGCGTTATTGAATTTGCATGGAACCGCAACTCAAAGGCAACGGGATATAAAATCTACCGTGCAAGCGGCAGCACAAACGGAAAATACGTGCTTTATAAAACAATCAGAGGCAACAGCACAACTACTTTTACAGACAAGAATATCGAACTCGGCAGAGCGTATTATTACTGCGTAAAGCCTTTCCGTGAGCTTTACAATACTTCATATACCGCTCCCTCGGCAGACATAAAATTCATCTGCGGTATGAGCGCACCTGATTATTCTATGACCTCTCAGCTTTCAAGAGTAAGCCTTTCGTGGAATAAGAACAAGTATGCCACAGGTTATGACATTTACTATTCTACCTCAAAGGACGGAACTTTTAAAAAGCTCGGAAGTACAACAAACAATTACTTCAATACAGTAAAGCTTTCTAACAAAAAGACTTACTACTTCCGTGTTCAGCCCTATAAGCTAAACGGAGCGAATAAAACAAAGGTTGTAGGCACTTACGCCACACGTTCAAAGACCGTAACAAAAGATGCATACGGTGTAAGCGTGGGAAATACATATATTGAAATCAGCCTCAAACAGCAGCATATGTGGTATTATCGCAACGGTGAGCTTTATTGCCACACAGACGTTGTAACGGGTAATGACGATGGTTATCACAACACGCCGAAGGGAGCCTTTTCAATCTGGCAGCGTCAGTCACCGACAACGCTTGTAGGTGCAGGTTATGCGTCATATGTAAACTACTGGATGGCGTTTACGTATAACGGCGTGGGAATCCACGACGCAAGCTGGCGCTCAAACAGCGAGTACGGCGGAACAACCTATAAGGGCAACGGCTCGCACGGCTGTGTAAACACACCCTACAACGCAGTAAAGAAGATTTATCAGAAAGCAGGAATCGGAACAAGAGTTGTTGTTTACTGATAAAAGTTTAATTACAAAGATAAACGGCAAAGCTTCATTGCTTTGCCGTTTTGTGCGTTATTGAGTTGCTGTTGTGCTTTGTTTAGCTGTTGACGAGCTTTGTTTCGGGCACATTTTGCCGTCAACGTCGGTATAGTATTCGCCTTTTAGCAGGATTTGTGAAATCGGAACGATTTCGTAGCCCTTTTCCTTGATACCCTCAATTACCATAGGAAGTGCCTCGGGGGTGTTCTTTGCTCCGTTGTGCATAAGAATGATACTGCCGTCTTTGAGCTTATTTACTACATTTTTGGTAATCTGCTCGGGCGTGGGGTCTTTCCAGTCGAGCGAGTCAACATCCCACTGAACGCAGTACATATTACAGCCGTTAACCGACTTTACCACGTCGTTGTTATAGTCGCCGTAGGGCGCACGGAACAGGGTAGGTGTTTTGCCCGTAATCTTCTTGATTTTCTCGTTGCAGGACTGAATCTGTCCCGTCATATCCGACGTTGACATCTGCGTCATATGTGGGTGGGTGTCGCTGTGGTTGCCTATGTCGTGCCCTTTTTCGGCAATTTCCTTCACGCTTTCGGGGTATTTGTCAACCCAGTCGCCTACAAGGAAAAACGTCGCCTTTACCTTATATTTATCAAGAATCTGAAGTAAATCATCGGTTTGCTCGTTGCCCCAGGCGGCGTCAAACGAAAGTGCAACCTGCTTTTTGTCGGTTTCCACATAGTAAATGGGGATTTCGCGGGGCGTTGAAGCGGTCTGAACCGCCCTGACAGTAGAAGTTATTGCAATTGCCGCCGTAGCTGCACCGATTAAAAGGCAGAATCCGATTGAAATAAGACTGCGCTTTGTGAGAATTAATAAACGCATAAAATCCCCTCCGATAAATTGTATGAGAAAGGAATCTTTATTATGAAAGGTATTTTAATTCGGCGGTGTGCCACCGCAGGCAAATCGAGTGGCAAAATTGGATTATTTTGAAAAAATGTATGCCCGAATTATAGATTGATAAATAGATAACGTTTCGGAACGGCTTCCCAGATGTTCCATTAACAAAATAGATGACGTAAAGTAGTATCCTGCGTTAGAGTTAGATAAATTTATGACTCCCGAGATACCGAGCTATAATCCATAGCCGATTTATATAACGGACTAAAAAGAAAACACGGCAGATAAAAACCTGCCGTGTACAGTGCAAAAATATTATAATTAAAAATATATTATTCAGCAGCTGCTTTTCTCTTTGCGAAGCAATCGCTGCAGTAATAGCTCTTGCCCTCCATTGGCTGGAAAGGAATCTTTGCAGGGCCGCCGCATTCAGCACATGTTGTTTCAAAATACTGACGTTCTGCTTTAGCAGCGTTCTTGCGTGCCTGTCTGCATTCCTTGCAACGCTGCGGCTCATTTACAAAACCTTTTTCAGCGTAAAATTCCTGCTCGCCTGCAGTGAAAACAAATTCGTTTCCACATTCTTTGCAAATGAGTGTCTTGTCTTCGTACATTGGTTTTTACCTCTCTTTTGGCATAATTAGAATTTCGCCCCGTGCGGAGTTGCACCGCATAAACTATTCAGGACATATTGATATTGCAGATTTTTCTGCGAGCCCTTTGCAGAGCATTGTCAGCGGATTTTTCAGGGATTGAAAGCTTTTTGGCAATCTCCTTGTAGCTTAATCCGTTGCCGTAAAGCATAACAACCTCAAATTCAGTCTTTGAAAGTACGTTTTTAAGTTTGTCAAGCACCATTTTAAGGTGCTCACGGCACATTATAAGCTCCTCAGGTGACTGCGACAAATCTTCAAGCGTATCGCCCAGTTCGTCAAGCTGGACAAGAGCCGATTTCGGAACAGCCTTTTGCGAACTGCTTTTGCGGATTATTGAGATGAATCTGCGTTCAACAACAACCGACATATAGTTTTTAAAACCCGAACTTCCGTTTTCGTCAAAGGTGCGGCAAGCGTATAAAAGTGCAAGCAATCCTTCCTGAACAAAATCATTCTGCTCGTAACCCTCGGCGGAGTATTTTCGTGCAATAAAGTTAATAGTGTTCAGATAGCGCATTGCAAGCTCGTTAAAAGCATTATCGTCACCGTTCTTTGAAAGCCTTGCAAGGGTGTTGTCGTCGAGTGAATTGTAGGGGGTTGTGCTTTCACTCATTTTCTCACCTCTTACAATACAATCTATTCAAGTAATAATATAGTACAAAAAGGGCAGAATGTCAACGGGAGTTTTGTATTTTCTGTAAAATTGCATTATAAAGATAATAAAATTTATGCAAAATAGATAAGAAAATGTCGAAAATATGCTTGCGCCGCACTTGTAAAATATTATGTAAAATGATATAATTTTCTCAAAGATTTATAAAGGGAGCAAAGCAGTTTATGGTTGTACGGTGTAACAGTTTCGGAATAAACGGAATGGACGGCTACAAGGTTGAAATTGAAGCCTCAATGCAGAGTGGTTTGCCCGGCTTTGATATGGTCGGACTTCCCGATGCCGCAGTGCGTGAAAGCCGTGACAGAGTTAAAAGTGCGCTCAAAAACTGCGGTTTCAAGCTGCCTTCTTCACATATAATTTTAAATCTTGCGCCTGCTGACATAAAAAAGGAAGGTCCGATTTATGATTTGCCGATTTGCGTAGCACTTTTAAAGCTGACAGGGCAGATAGTTTCTGACATTTCCGACTGCGCTTTTATCGGCGAGCTGTCGCTCAGCGGTGAAACGAGGAGCATTAATGGCGTTTTACCAATGGTAATAAAAGCGAGAGAGTGCAAAGTCAAAAAAATATTTGTCCCTGCCGAAAATATCAGCGAGGCGTCAGTCGTTGACGGAATTGAGGTTTATCCCGTCAGAGAAATAGTACAGCTTAAAAATATCCTAAACGGTCAGGAAAGTATGGAGCCTGCAACACCAAAGGCGCATAACGCAGAACATTATGACGGATTTATTCCGGACTTTTCGCAGGTAAAAGGACAGTTTGAGGCAAAGCGAGCGCTTGAAATTGCCGCCGCAGGAGGTCATAATATCCTGCTAATCGGTCCTCCGGGTTCGGGCAAAAGTATGCTTGCAAAACGTCTGCCGTCAATTCTGCCCGATATGACGTTTGATGAGATGATTGAAACTACGAAAATCCACTCAATTGCAGGTACATTGCATATTGACGGACTTGTTGAAACACGACCTTTCCGCTCGCCGCACCACACTGTAACGGCTGTCGGACTCGGCGGAGGAGGAACGGGTACAATTAAACCGGGTGAAGTTTCGCTTGCACACAACGGCGTGCTTTTCCTTGATGAACTGCCTGAGTTTTCACGCAACGTGCTTGAGGTTTTAAGACAGCCGATTGAGGATTCGCAGATTACTATTTCTCGTTCGGGGCAGAACTGCACATATCCCTGCTCAATTATGGTCGTTGCGGCCATGAATCCCTGTCCGTGCGGATATTACGGCGACGGTACAAACCGCTGTACCTGTTCGGACGTAAAAATAAAGCGTTATCTCAACAGAATTTCGGGACCTTTGCTTGACAGATTTGATATTCACGTTGAAGTACCACCCGTTAAGTTCGATGAACTGCGAAGCTCTGAAATTACCGAAAGCTCGGCTGAAATAAAAAAGCGTGTTGACGGCGCAAGAAAAATCCAGCGTGAACGCTTTAAGGGCAGTTCAACGCTCTGCAACGCAAAAATCAACGCAGAGCAGTTTGAAAAAGCCTGCATAATCGACAAGGCGGCGGAAAAGACGCTAAAGGACGCATTCGAAAGTCTCGGACTTACCGCAAGAGCGTATGACAGGGTGCTTAAGGTTGCACGAACAATTGCAGACTTGGAGCAGTCGGAGGTAATCCGCTCCGAGCACGTTCTCGAAGCCGTTCAGTACAGAAGCCTTGACAGAAAATACTGGTCGGCAACGTAATAATGTTTGAAACAAAATCAATTAAAAAATTCCTTTTAAACACTGTTTTTATATGGTATAATAAACTTGCAGATTCCTGCAAGAATTTAAATTATAACCTCGGAGGTAAAAAATTATGGCTATAACTAAAAATTCAATCATCGGTGACGTTCTTGACAAGCACCCCGAAACAGCAGAGCTTTTCTTCAGCATCGGTATGCACTGCCTTGGCTGTCCTGCATCAAGAGGCGAAACAATTGAAGAAGCTTGTATGGTTCACGGCGCAGACGTTGACGCACTGGTTGATTCTCTCAACGAAGCTGTCGGCGAATGAGTAATTCATCATCACAGCTTGATAATCGACTAAAGCTCTGCGCAGACTTTGTCCGAACCGGTGCAAAGCTTGCTGACATCGGCACAGACCATGCGTATTTACCCGTGTGGCTGTGCCGTATTGGCAGATGCCCAAGCGCAGTTGCCGCTGACATTAACCCCGAGCCGCTAAAGCGTGGACAGACCACGATTGTTGAATCGGGAATGAGCGGCAGAATTGAAACTCGTTTAAGCGACGGGCTCAAGGCAATAAAGCCCGATGAAGCCGACGATATTGTCATTGCGGGAATGGGCGGCGAGCTGATTGCAAAAATCCTCTCCGAGTGTTCTTTTGCAAATGACAGCTCAAAGCATTTTATTTTACAGCCCATGACAAAGAGCGAGGTTCTCATTGCGTGGTTGTGCGAAAACGGCTTTAAAATACTCAAGCAGGACTGCTGTGTTGCGTCGGGAAAATGCTATACGGTACTCCTTGTAAAATACAGCGGTGAAAAGCACAGTGCCGACGAGCTTTACTGCTATCTCGGAGAGCTTTCGCCCAAAAATAATGAAACGCATCTTCGCTTTGTTGAAAGTCATTTAAGCAGACTTTCAAAACAAGCTGTCGGAGATGTGCGCTTTGCTGTGCTTGCAGATAAGATACGGGAGAAAACTTATGACAACGATTAATGAAATTCTGACTTTCTTTGAAGGCTTTGCTCCGACCGACAGCGCAATGGATTTTGACAACGTCGGACTTCTTGTGGGCGACAAAAAATCAAAGGTGACAAAAGCGCTTGTTTCGCTCGACATTACAGGCGAAGTGGTAAGCGAAGCTCAAAAGCTCGGCTGTGAGCTGATAATAAGCCACCACCCTGTTATTTTTAATCCGCTAAAAAGGCTTGATTCAAACAGTGCGCCTTATCTTCTGGCAAAGTACGGAATTTCTGCGCTCTGTATGCATACAAATCTTGATTTAAGCGAGAATTTCGGAGTGAATATCTGTCTAGCAAATGCAATAGGTGTGAAAAATACCGTAAAAAGTGACAAGGGCGAGTGCTTGTTTGTGGGCGAGCTTGAAAAGGAAACCGAGATGAAATCCTTTGCCGAAAACGTAAAATCAGCACTTGACTGCAACGGACTGCGCTATACTGACGTTAAGAAAAGCGTCAAAAAGGTAGCCGTTTCTTCGGGTGCTGGAGGCTCGGAAATTTTTTCAGCGGCACAAATCGGTGCAGACGTGCTTGTAACTGGCGAGATAAAGCACCACGAAATCAACGCCGCAAACGAGCTTTGCATAAATATTGTTGACGCAGGGCACTTCAAAAGTGAAGATATTGTAATTTTACCGCTGATAAATAAGCTTTCGGATAATTTTTCAGACGTTATTTTTACAAAATCGAAAGCATATTCGGATAAAGTTAAATTTATTTAACCGAATATTCATATAACATAAAATATTTATTGCATAATTTGTAACTTTTTGATATAATAATACGGTGAATAACAATATGTAGTGGTGTGCCCAATTGATGGGTGCAAATGAGGAAATATGAGAATCAGAAAAAAGAAATGGGCTGAGCCCGAGCTTGCTGTCTGCGACTTCTTTGTGAAAAATCCCGAGAAGCATACGGGACAGTGGAAAAAAGCTTTTAAAAAGGAACAGCCGCTCTACCTTGAAATCGGCTGCGGCAAGGGCGGATTTGCAGGCAGACTTGCGCTTGAAAATCCCGACAAAAATATAATTGCTCTCGACATAAAAATTGATATGCTCGGCGTAGGCAGGCGTACAATCGTAAAGCTGTTTGAGGAAAACGGCAAAACGCAGGACGATATTACAAACCTTCTGCTTGTAAATTACAACGTGGAACAGCTTGACAAAATCATCACAGCAGACGATGAAATTGAAAGGCTTTACATTAATTTCTGCAACCCGTGGCCTCGCCCGAAGCATAAGAAACGCAGACTTACATACTACAAAAAGCTTGAAATGTATAAAAAGTTTCTGAAAAAGGACGCTGAAATCCGTTTCAAAACCGACGATGATGAGCTTTTTGACGAAAGTCTGGAGTATTTTAAGCAGAGCGGATATGAGATAACCTATCTCACACGCGATTTGCACAACAGCGACGTAAAGGATAATATCGAAACCGAGCACGAAAAAATGTTTTCGGCAGAGGGAATAAAGATTAAATATCTGATTGCAAAGCAGAAAACAATTGACGATTAACAATTGTTTTTGAGAATCAGCGTTGTTGTTATCGCAACGTTAACATAGGGACACTGAGTGCCGTGTCCGCAGTATTGTCGTTTTTATTTGTAAATTATATTCGGAAGGAGGCTGTCGTTTGAAAATTAAAAATATACTTTCAGCTTTTTTAATTGTCGCATTAACTGCCGTTTCAACGGTTGGTTGCAATATCACAGACGTAGGCTCCGACAGCCTTTTGCGACCGCCCAAAACAATGGGCGATGAAGCCGAAATTGAACAGCTTATTGCCGATACTGCCAAAAACGGCTACACCTTAAAATATCCAAAAAGCGGCAGCTACCGCAGTGCGATTATTATGTCTGACCTTGACGGTGACAAAGTTGACGAGGCTGTTGCCTTTTACCGTGAGGGCGAGGACGTTGCAAGGATACATATGCTCGTTATGTACTCGGACGAGAATGAATGGAAACTTTCATCCGACAGCATAACCGAAACAACAGACATTGACTGCGTTGATTTTGCCGACGTTTCTGGCAGTGATACGCTTGAGATTCTTGTGGGATATTCAACCTACACACAGAATATAAATCTTTTGTCCTGCTATTCGTATTCCGACGGCAAAACCGAGGAGATTAAGTCCGGTCAGAAGTATTCCGCATTCTACTGCGGAGATTTCAACTCCGATGACAAAGACGAAGTTATGACGCTCTCGCTTTACACCTCGGAGAACGAGGCAAGCGCCTCAATGCTTGAGTATGACGAAAGCAAAAATTCACTCTATTCAAAAGCTATAGTTGCAATGGACCCGAACGTTATTAAATTCAGAAATGTTGTCACCTCAGATATCGGCAGTGCAACGCAGGGAATCTTTGTTGACGGAGAATTTGCAACAGGGGAAATCAATACCCAGATAATCTATTACAACAAGGAGCTTTCTCTGTTGAGAAATCCCCTTTTCAAGGAAAAGACGAAGAACTTTACCCAGCGAAACTGCAACGTAATCTGTGCCGATATAGACAACGATATGACGGTGGATTTTCCTTCGGTGCAAAAACTTCCGCATTCCGATAAGGAGCCTGCCGAGACGGTTGCAGACAAAATAACGTGGAATTCATTTTCTGCTGAAAACGAGTCCTTTGTGCCGGAGTGCAGTATGGTAGCAAACTATAACTTCGGTTTTACAATAAAACTGCCCGACAGCTGGCTTGCAGACTCGGTGACGGCAATTAATTCAACAAAAGATAATACAACTGCTTTTTACGAGTGGAAAAAATCCGCTCTCGGTGATAAGCTTTTTGAAATAAAAGTTTTTGACGCCGCCGAATGGGAAAAAGGCAGAGATAACGATGATTATACCCTTATATATAAGGATAACAGATACGCATATGCGTTTATAAATTCAGATACGGACAGTCAGTTTGCAATGACAGACGACGAAATTAAAAAGTCGTTTGCCATTCTTACCGAGACATATGTCTGATTTTGCGAAAATTGGAGGTTTTGTTATGAAGAAAATACTTGTTTGCGAGGACGAGTCTGCAATCCGTGACTTTGTTGTAATCAATCTTACACGTGCAGGCTACGACGTTGTTGAGGCTGACTGCGGAGAAATGGCTTTGCAGAAGTACGACGAAAACGACGGTGACTTTGACGTTGCAATTCTTGACGTTATGATGCCGGGAATCGACGGATTTCAGGTTTGTAAGGAACTGAGAAACCGCAACGGCGGAATCGGAATTATTATGCTTTCTGCAAAAACGCAGGAAATGGATAAAGTAACGGGACTTATGCTCGGTGCAGACGACTACGTTACAAAGCCGTTTTCACCCAGCGAACTGCTCGCAAGAGTTGATTCGCTCTACAGACGTGTGGCTCTTGCACAGTCGCACTCCGAGAATAACTTTAAAGAGGAACTCAAGTCGGGAGAGTTTACGCTCAATCTGCGCAACCGTGCACTGCTTAAAAACGGCAAGATGATTGAGCTTACTCAGGTTGAATTTCAGATTATGGAATACTTCTTCTCAAATCCCGGCGTTGCTCTCGACAGAATCGATATTCTCAATCACGTATGGGGCGACGCTTATGTGGGCGAGGATAAAATCGTAGACGTTAACATCAGACGTTTAAGAATGAAGGTCGAAGACGAGCCTTCAAACCCCAAGCATATTATCACAGTCTGGGGACTCGGCTACAAGTGGGATTCAGGTGCTAACTGATATAATTACATCAGACTGTATTTTTTATTAGCATAAATTATTAACTTATTTTATTAGATAAACCATAATTCGCCGAGTGCCTCGGCGGGCAAATAGAGTGGAAAAATCGGATTGTATGGATAAAACGGTTGACCGAATTTCAAGTTGATATATAGGTGACGTATCGGGACGTCAGGGATGCCGTCCCCTACGGATATAGAGAAAACGTTTGTATTTCAATCGTAGGGACACGGCGTGCTGTGTCCGCATTGGCAATCAAACTTTACCGATTAAACTGTAGTTATAAAGGAAAACAAACCTTTCCGTAGGGGACGGGTTCCTACACGTCCCACACACATAAATAAATTGCATAGCAATTTATTTATGTGTGGACACGGAGTGAGTGTCCCTACGTTGACAGATGACGTAAATTAGTATCTTGCCTAAGAATCAGAAAAATGTATGACTCCCGAGATACCGAGTTTTAAATTATTTCCGACTTTTATAACGGACTAAAAAATTATGGTTTAGCTTATTAAGGAATATATTAAATTCAATAAAAGGGAGGTAACAGAATGTTCAAGGGCATAACAAAACGCTGGATGCTTAACACGCTCAGCGTAATACTTACAATTATTATATCAATTGTTGTCTGCCTTATCTTTCTTGTTACCTACCTTTTTCAGAGCAGTGTTGAACAGAGCCTGAACAACGCCGCCAGCGAGCTTTCACTCGTTTTTTCGGGATATACAAGTGACAGTTCAACGAGCTTTGCATCATCTGCAAGAGATTATGTTGAAAACTTCAAGAAAAAAGAGCAGATGGAGGTTATGGTAATCAACTCAACAGGCAGGGTTGTTATGACTTCAACGGGTTTTATCCCCTCCGACGATACAAAGCTTACCGATTTTGATCAGGCAAAGGAGAGCAGTGACGGCTGTGCTTTCTGGAACGGCAAGTTAAGCTCCGGCGAAAGCGCAATGAGTGTAACACGCATCATAACAAACGACAGCGGTACGGTTGTCGGCGCAATCCGCTACATAGTTTCAATGGACCCCATCAACAGCAGAATTATGCTCATTTCGGGACTTATAATTGCCCTCGGTCTTGTGATTATTTCGCTTGTAATAATTTCGGGACTTACATTTATCCGCTCAATTGTAAAGCCGATTCGCAACCTTTCGCTTATTGCGGCGCAGATTGCGCACGGTGACTTTTCCGCTTCTGAAAAAATTGAGCACAAATACGACGATGAAATCGGTGACCTCTGCGACGCCGTCAGCGATATGGCTAAGGATTTGCAGACCACCGAGCAGATGAAAAACGACTTTATCTCCCGTGTTTCTCACGAGCTGAGAACACCCCTCACCGCAATCAAGGGCTGGGCTGAAACAATGCAGCTTTCCGAAAGGGGAAAGCTTGACCGCAAAACCTTTGACAAGGGTATGGGAGTTATCATAAAGGAAAGTACAAGACTTACAAGCATTGTTGAGGAACTTCTCGACTTCAGCCGTATTCAGAGCGGCAGAATGGTACTTATGAACGAAAAACTCGACATACTTGCCGAGTTTGACGAAACCGTATATATGCTCAAAGAACGTGCCGTAAAGGAAGGTAAGCACCTGCTTTACGACGAGCCCGAGGCAGTTTATCCGCCCGTTTACGGTGACAGGAACAGACTCAAACAGGTTTTCCTTAATGTAATAGACAACGCATTGAAATACACGCCAAAGGGCGGAGTAGTTGCGGCTCAGGTTATCTACAGCAAGGACGAACCCGACATTATAAAAATTGTAATTACCGATACGGGCTGCGGAATTTCCGCCGAAGATCTGCCCAAGGTAAAGGAAAAATTCTACAAGGCTAACCAGACCGTCAGGGGTTCGGGAATCGGACTTGCGGTTGCAGATGAAATTATGAACCTCCACAATGGTTCACTCGACATAGAAAGCGGAGAGGGAGTCGGAACAACAGTAACGCTGACCTTCCCCGTATACAAAGAGGGCGAGGCTCAGACAATGCCCGAAAACATAAAGCTTTGATGAAAGGAAGTTTCAATGGCTAAATCATGTTGTAAACAAACAAAGAAAATTACGTCAATCGGCGGAAGTGCATTGATTGAAGGCATTATGATGCGCGGACCGAAGCGTACCACTGTATGCGTAAGAACAGGTGAAAATGAAATCTACAGTGAGGACATCAGCATTAACACATTAGCCTCAAAGTGCAAAATTTTCAAGTACCCGTTTTTAAGAGGTATTGCGGGACTGGTGGACTCAATGCGTTTGTCATATAAATCTCTTATGCTTTCAGCCGACAAGGCAATTGAAGCAGGAGAAATTGAGGAGGAAGAGCCGTCTAAGTTTGAAAAATGGCTTGACGAAAAGTTCGGCGACAAGCTCGTAAAAATCCTTATGGTGTTTGCCTCAATCCTCGGCGTTGCGCTTGCAGTAGGACTTTTCTTTTTCCTGCCGTCGTTTTTGTTCGACCTTACGGCAAACGTTGTTCCCGTATTTAAAGGTGACGGAGAAGTTGCAGTTTTCTGGAAGTCGGTGTTCGAGGGTGTTTTGAAAATTGTTCTTTTCCTGCTATATATAGTGGTATGCTCGCAGATGACCGAAATGAAACGTGTGTTTATGTATCACGGCGCAGAGCACAAGACTATTTTTTGCTACGAAAATGAAGAAGAACTCACCGTTGAAAACGTTAAAAAGCAAAGCCGTTTTCATCCTCGCTGCGGAACAAGCTTTATGGTGCTTATGCTGATTGTCGGAATCGTAATCGGTCTTTTCATTCCCGTTGCACCTTTCGGAATTCCGGTTTTACGTCCCATAATCAAAATCCTGCTTTTGCCGCTCACCTGCGGAATCGGCTATGAGCTTATCAAAATCTGCGGCAAGCACGATAATGCGTTAACAAGAATAATCGCTGCTCCCGGACTCTGGGCGCAGAGAATTACAACAAAAGAGCCCGACGACAAGATGATTGAGGTTGCAATCGAAGCAATCAAGGCTGTAATTCCCGAGGACGGCTCGGACATAGTTTCTAAATGATGACCGTTAAGGAAGCATATAAAAAATGCAAGGAAATCCTTGCGGAGTCGGAAATCGAGGACGAAACATTTGAAGCACTCTGCCTTTTTGAAAAGGTAACAGGCTTTGACAGACTCGGCATAATCTCGCACGGAGATGAGCAGATAACCGATGAAAAGCTAAATGAGCTTTTAAGCCTTGTAAATAGGCGTTGCAAGCACGAGCCGTTGCAGTATCTTCTGGGCAGCTGGAGCTTTTGCGGCTTTGATTTCTGCGTTGGCAAAGGCGTGCTTATTCCGCGTGACGATACCGAGGTAGTAGTTAATCTCTGCATTGATTACCTTAAAAACAGCGAAAACAAAAAGGTGATTGATTTGTGCGCCGGCAGCGGAGCAATATCCGTTGTGCTTGAAAAGCTTGCAGATGCAGAGATCACTGCACTTGAGCTGAGCGATGATGCGTTTAAATTTCTTGAAAAGAATATTGAATTAAATAATTCAAAGGTAAAAGCCGTAAAGGGCAATGTCTTTAAATCCTTTTGCGACTTTGAAGATAACTCCTTTGATTTGATAGTTTCAAACCCGCCGTATATTAAATCCGACGATATTCAGACTCTACAGACTGAGGTTCAGCAAGAGCCAAGGCTTGCGCTTGACGGCGGAAAAAGCGGCTATGATTTTTACGAAGCAATCGTAAAGCACTGGAGTTCAAAGCTAAGGCACGGCGGTGCTCTTGCGTTTGAGCTCGGAGAAAACCAGAGCGATTATGTAGCTGAGCTTATGAAGTCGCAGGGGTTTGGAAATATCCGCACTTCCCTTGATTTGGGCGGAGTGCAAAGGGCAATAATCGGGACGATGCTCTAAAAATAGAAAATTTGTTCGATATTTTTCCCTCTTTTATATTGCAATTTTTATCTGTATATTTTATAATCTTAAATGAAATATGAATCCGCAGGCTAATTTTATAGCAAATCGGATTTACGGAGGTATATGAAATGGCAGTTGATAAGACAAAAGCGCTTGAAACGGCGCTCACACAAATTGAAAAACAGTTCGGCAAGGGTGCTGTAATGCGCCTTGGCGAAAATAAGCATATGAGCATTGACCATATTTCAACAGGTTCTCTGTCGCTTGACATTGCGCTCGGAATCGGCGGACTTCCACGAGGAAGAATCGTTGAAATCTACGGTCCGGAATCCTCGGGTAAAACAACACTTTCACTCCACTGTATTGCAGAGGGACAGAAAAACGGCGGCAACGTTGCTTTTATCGACGTTGAACACGCTCTTGACCCAACCTATGCGGCGGCTCTCGGCGTTGACGTTGACTCACTTCTCGTTTCTCAGCCCGACACGGGTGAGGACGCTCTCGAAATAGCCGAGGCTCTTATTCGAAGCGGTGCAATTGACGTTATCGTAATCGACTCAGTTGCGGCTCTTGTTCCGAAGGCTGAAATTGAGGGCGAAATGGGCGACAGCCACGTCGGCTTGCACGCAAGACTTATGTCGCAGGCTTTAAGAAAGCTTGCAGGCGCAATTTCAAAGTCAAACTGCGTTGCAATCTTTATCAATCAGCTCCGTGAAAAGGTCGGCGTTGTCTACGGTAACCCCGAAGTTACAACCGGCGGACGTGCGCTCAAGTTCTACAGCTCGGTGCGCATTGACATCAGACGTGTTGAAACAATCAAGGTAAACGGCGAGATGATAGGCTCGCACACAAAGGCAAAGGTTGTTAAGAATAAAATTGCTCCGCCTTTCAGAGAGGCAGAGTTTGACATAATGTACGGCGAGGGAATTTCCCGTGAGGGCGAATTGCTCGACCTTTCCGTAAAGGCTGACGTTGTTCAGAAAGCAGGCGCATGGTTCAGCTACAAGGGCAACCGTCTCGGACAGGGACGTGACAAGGTTAAGGAGCTTTTAAAGACCGACAAGGAACTTGCAAAGCAGATTGAGGACGAATTGTGGGCAAATATCGACAAACTCTACGCCCGCAGAACGCCTGCACCAAAGGCAAAAATCACAGAAGTTCCTGCGGCAGAGCCGTCGGCAAAAACAGCACCTGCCGAAGCTGCAAAAAAGAGCAGTGCTAAAATCGACGTTTTAGTTGACGACTGATGCTGATAACTGCTATTGAGCCGAGAAGAAAGGCGATGAGTGCGCTGTATATCGACGGCGAGTTTGTAATGAACCTCGACACACGCACGTTGATTGAAAACCGCTTTGACGTCGGCAGAGAAATTGACGATGACGATTTGCACGAAATAATCAACCTCAGCAACGAAAGACGGGCAAAGGAAAAGGCACTCTGGCTGATTTCATACCGTGACCACTCAAAAAAGGAGCTTACCGACAAAATCAAGCGCACCTGCGACGAGGAAAGCGCAGAAAAAGCCGTTGAGCGTATGGAGGAATTGGGGCTAGTAAACGACAGGGTGTTTGCCGAAACATACGCAAGAAAGCTGATATTTACAAAGCATATGTCAAAGACAGCCGCATCATACGAGCTTGCCCGAAAGGGAATCGACAGAGAGCTTGCAGACGAAATTCTTGAAGGTATCGACGTTGACGAGAGGGAGCAGATTCGTGAAGTAATCGACAAAAAATACAGAAATTTAAATGACGAAAAGATAAAACGCAGGGCGTTTTCGGCTCTGCAAAGGCTCGGCTACCGTTTCGACGATATTCGTGCCGTACTTGAAGAATACACAGAGGAAGACTGCATATGAATTATAAAGTCGGCATTGTGTCGCTTGGTTGTGCAAAAAATCAGGTTGACGCCGAAATGCTTCTGTTCACACTAAAAAACAGAGGCTTTACAATAGTAAATGACCCTGCGGACGCTGACGCAGTAATAGTAAACACCTGCGGATTTATTGACTCGGCAAAGCAGGAAAGCATTGACGAGATAATCGAGCTCGGTAAATTAAAGCAAGAGGGCACAATCAAGGCAATTATTGTGACAGGCTGTCTTGCCGAGAGATATAAAAATGAAATAACAAAACAGCTCTATGAGGTTGACGCCGCAATAGGAATAGGTGCAAATGAGAAGATTGCCGACGTTGTGCTTGAAGCCTTGAACGGCAAAAAGACCGAGCTTTTCCCCGATAAAGCACTTCTTCCCATGGAGGGCGGCAGAATTCAGTCAACGCCTTTCTACACAGCATATCTAAAGGTTGCGGAGGGCTGCGACAACTGCTGTACCTACTGCGCAATTCCTCTTATAAGGGGACATTTCCGCAGCAGACAGCCCGACGAGGTAATAAAGGAAGCAGAACAGCTTGCCGCAAACGGCGTTAAGGAGCTTAACGTAATTGCGCAGGACACCACACGCTACGGTGAAGATTTGTTCGGCGAGCCGTACCTTGCAAAGCTTTTAAAGCGACTTTGCAAAATCGACGGCTTTAAGTGGATAAGGGTGCTCTACTGCTACCCCGACAGAGTTACCGACGAGCTCATCGACGTTATCGCAGAGGAAGACAAAATTGTAAAGTATATCGACATTCCGCTTCAGCACTGCAACGGCGAGGTTTTGAAGAATATGAACCGCCGTGGCAACAGAGAAAGTCTTACAGCTCTGCTCAACAAAATAAAGGCAAAAATTCCGAACGTGATTTTCCGTTCAACATTTATAACCGGATTCCCCGGAGAAACCGAGGAGCAGTTTGAGGAGCTTGCGGATTTTGCCGCAGAAATTAAGTTCCAAAGGCTCGGCTGTTTCCCCTACTCAAAGGAGGAGGACACAAAGGCTGCTCTTATGGAAAATCAGATTGACGATGACATAAAGCAGAAACGTGCTGACATAATTATGGAGCACCAGCAAAGCGTTATGGCTGAGTACTGCGAAAGCCTTATCGGTAGCGAGGTTGAAGTCCTCGTTGAGGGCTACGACAAGCTTGCAGAGTGCTTTTTCGGCAGAACCTACGCTGACGCACCCGAGGTTGACGGCTGTGTGTTCTTCACCTGCAACGGCGAAAAGCCAAAGGCAGGCGACTTTGTAAAGGTAAAAATCACCGACTATATGGGGTGCGACCCTGTCGGCGAGCGTGTCTGAGGTTAATTTATCCGACTATTATATAGAGTAGAAAGCAGGTAAATATGAAATCAATATGCGGTGCTGACTGCAAAAATTGCGGTTACGGAAAGAATAATAATTGCAAAGGCTGTACGGAATCAAAAGGTTGTCCTTTTGGCAAACAATGCTTTGTTTATAAATATATTAAAAACGGCGGAACAGAAAATTTTGATTTATTCAAAAAACATCTGGTTGACGAGTTTAATTCATTAAATGTCGCAGGTATGCCTAAAATTGATGACCTCTTTCCGATAAACGGTGCATACGTGAATTTAGCTTATCCGATGCCGAACGGCAAAGCCGTTAAACTGCTTGACGACAACGATGTATATTTAGGCAATCAGGTAGAATGTGAATTTAACGACGGAGAATTGATTAAATGCTATGGCTTGGTTGCAGGACTTGATTTTTTACTGGTAAGCGAATACGGTGAAAACTGTTCATCTCCCGAAATTGTAGTCTTTAAGAGAAGATGAAATTTATTTTTGCAATACATAAATCAAAATACATAAATCAAATTAATATATAATAATTGAGGTAACAAAATGAATTTACCCAATAAACTGACAGTAGGACGAATAATTCTCGTTCCGTTTTTCGTTGCGGCAATGCTGATTGATTTTCCGCTTCATCACCTTGTCGCACTGATAATATTTGTAATTGCCTCGCTGACCGATATGCTCGACGGCAAAATTGCAAGGAAAAATAACCTTGTAACTGATTTCGGAAAGTTTGCAGACCCGCTTGCCGACAAAATTCTTGTACTTGCGGCACTTCTTTGCTTTGTGCAGAACGGTTACTGCGACTGCGTAGCCGTAATAATCGTGCTGTTCAGGGAATTTGCCGTAACGTCAATAAGGCTGACAGCCGCCGCAAAAGGCAAGGTTGTAGCCGCAAATATCTTCGGCAAAATCAAAACCGTATCGCAGATGATTGCGATAATCGCAATTCTTGTGATGCAGTTTGTGCTTGATTTGCCGTCAATCGGATTTGTGTTCCCATCGGGACTTTCCGATACACTAAGCGTAGTTTTCTTCGCAGTCGGAGAGGCTTTAATCTGGATTTCAACAATTTTTGCCGCAATTTCGGGCATTATCTATATTATAGAAAACAAGCGCTTTATATCTGAAATGTAAAAGTCGAGTGCCTCGACACGCAAATCTAGCAGACAGCTCGATATTAATAAACCTTATTTGCACGAACGTTTCGGAGCAATATCCTATAAAGTAAAAAACCGTTCGGAAGTGATAATTTGTTCAGAACACTTAAATCCGACCTTAACGCTGTGCTCGAGCGTGACCCTGCCGCAAGAAACAGGGCAGAGGTATTCTTTCTATATTCGGGCTTTAAGGCGGTACGGTCACACAGAAAAGCCAACTGGTTTTACAGACACAATTTAAAATTTATCGCCCGCTGGATTTCACAGCGCAGCCGTCACAAGACGGGAATAGAAATTCACCCCGGTGCAACAATCGGAAAAGGCCTTTTTATCGACCACGGAATGGGCGTTGTAATCGGTGAAACTACGGTAATCGGCGACAACTGCACTATCTATCAGAACGTTACCCTCGGCGGTACGGGCAAGGATACGGGCAAACGTCACCCCACTCTCGGCAACAACGTGCTTGTCGGCTCGGGCGCAAAGGTACTCGGACCGTTTACCGTTGGCGATAACGCACGAATTGCCGCAGGCGCAGTTGTGCTGAGTGAAGTTCCTGCAAATGCAACCGCCGTAGGCGTTCCTGCAAGGGTTGTAAAGGTAAACGGAATCAGGAGCGAAACGCTCGACCAGATTCACGTTTCCGACCCCGTTGCACTTGCACTTTGCAACCTTGAACACAAAATTAATCAGCTCAACGAGCAGATAGAAGAATTAAAAAAAGTCAACAGCAAGGAGTAATCAATATGATTTTATATAACTCTCTCGGACAGACAAAACAGGAATTTGTTCCTCATACCCCCGGTAAGGTCAATATGTATACCTGCGGTCCTACCGTTTACCACTATGCGCACATCGGCAACCTCCGCACCTATATTATGGAGGATGTACTTGAAAAGTACCTGCGTTTTTCGGGATATGACGTTAACCGTGTTATGAATATCACAGACGTAGGCCACCTTTCGAGCGACGCAGATACGGGTGAGGACAAAATGCTTGCAGGTGCAAAGCGTGAGCACAAGACGGTGCTTGAAATTGCAAAGTTCTACACAGACGCATTTTTTGCTGACTGCGAAAAGCTAAACATCAAGCGTCCCGACGTTGTAGAGCCTGCAACAAACTGCATTGACAGCTTTATCAATATGATTTCTGTTCTGCTTGAGAAGGGTTATGCCTATATCGCAGGAGGAAACGTCTATTTTGATACTTCAAAGCTTGACTCCTACTACGTTTTCGGAAATATGAACGAGGAAGATTTAGCAGTCGGAGTTCGTGACAGTGTTGAGGAGGACGAAAATAAGCGCAATAAGGCTGACTTCGTGCTCTGGTTTACAAAGTCAAAGTTTGAGTCGCAGGAGCTTAAATGGGAAAGCCCGTGGGGACTCGGCTATCCCGGCTGGCATATTGAGTGCTCGTGCATAAGCTACAAGCACAACGGCGAGTATCTTGACATTCACTGCGGCGGAATTGACAACGCATTCCCGCACCACACAAATGAAATTGCACAGAGTGAAGCTTTCCTCGGTCATAAGTGGTGCAAATACTGGTTCCACGTTCTCCACCTAAATGACGCAAGGGGCAAGATGAGTAAGTCAAAGGGTGATTTCCTCACCGTTTCACTGCTTGAAAGCAAGGGTTACAATCCGCTTGTTTACAGAATGTTCTGCTTGCAGAGCCACTACCGCAAGCCGCTTACGTTCTCGTATGACAGCCTTGATAATACCGCAAAGGCGTACGACAAGCTTGTTAAGAGAATATCGTCACTCGACAGAAACGGCGAGGTTGACAATGCAAAGGCAGAGGAGCTTATCGGTTCATTCAAAGAGGCTCTCGACAATGATTTGAACACATCCTTAGGTCTTACCTGCGTTTACGACGCTTTAAAGGCTGACACAAACGACGCTACAAAGCTTTATGTAATTTCGGAGTTTGATAAGGTGCTTTCTCTCGGACTTATCGGAGCAGAAAATGAAGAAACTGCTGAAAACGACAGCGAAGCAAACGCAGAAATTGAAGCTTTGATTGCACAGAGAACAAAGGCTCGTGCCGAAAAGGACTGGGCAACAGCCGACGCAATCAGAGATAAGCTCAAAGAAATGAAGGTTGTCGTTGAAGATACAAAAGACGGCATAAAGTGGCATTTTGAATAATTAATATAACAGTAGGGGCGACCATATGTGGTCGCCCTCGACAGGGTATGGTTCCGATATTTAATCGGATAATTGAGAATTCGGTGAGAATCCGAAACAACAGTCATTACTGTATTTGACAGGCAATGTTATTAATTAGTTGCTGTCATAAGTCAGATCGCACCCCATACCCTTGGTTTTGCAATCTCGGACAAAGGAGAAAAGCAGCCGACATTAATTTGGTATTAGTATTACGCTTTGCCAAATCATTTTGGTGTGCTTTCCTTTTGAGGAAGGCACTTTTTTGTGCCCTCTGATATATTTATAAGGAAAGGTGATTATAATGAAAGAAAGAATCAAAAAACTAACCTCAATTTTGCTTGCGGCAATTATGGTGTCAACGCTCTTTACAGTGTCGCTCACAGCAAACGCCGCCGATGCCGACAAGGTGAGAGTAACGGTTAAAAACGAAGTGTATTCAACCGCAGACGGTGCAGTCTGGGACGGAACTCTGCTTGACGAGTGGGTGAGCATTGACGAATCTTCAACAATGATGAGCGTGCTCGTTTCCGTTCTTGACAGTAAAGGCTACACACAGACGGGCGCAGAAAGCGACTACGTTACCGAAATCAACGGACTCAAAGCAGGCGATGCAGGCTATATGAGCGGCTGGATGGGCACAATCAATGACTGGTTTGCCGACGAAGGCTACGGCGCATTCAGCGTGACAAACGGCACTCTTGAAAGCGGCGACGAATTGTGCTTTGTCTACTCAAATGCGTGGGGTGCAGATGTCGGAAGCCTTTGGGACAGTAATGATACTTCACTTGCTTCTCTTTCACTTGATAAAGGAACGCTTTCACCAGAATTTTCTTCTTCTGTAAAGGAGTACACACTCACTCTTGAAAATGAAACAGGCGTAGTTGTCACCCCAACAGCGGTCAACAAAAACTATCAGGTGAGAACATACAAAAACGAGTATACACCCACTGTTGACGGCTCGGAATTCAAGCGTTCATCAGCAATTGACGTTAAGGACGGCGACACAATTTATGTTGCTGTCGGCGACCCTGCGTGGCGTTCAATGAACTCAAGCGAAAGTGCAAACGTATATACAATTAATGTAAAGGTCAACGACAAGGTTGCAGAAAAGCTTGAAAGCACAGGCGAATATCTGCTTTCACAGGGAGTTCCCGGTGTAGGCTCTGTCGGCGGCGAATGGCGTGCACTCGGACTTGCAAGAGCAGGAAAAATCACAAGTGAACTTTCAGACGGTTATTATGAAAACCTTGTAAGTTATATTGAAGAAAACGGCAGTGCAAAGCTTGATGCAAGAAAATCAACAGAAAATTCAAGGGTAATTATTGCACTCTCTGCAATCGGCAAGGATGCAACAGACGTTGCAGGCTACAACCTTCTTGAGCCGCTTGCAGACTATGATTTTGTAACATGGCAGGGACTTAACGGACCTGTATTCGCACTGATTGCACTCGACACATACAATTACGAAATTCCGAATTCTGGCGACGGTGTAACTCAGACGACACGTGAAAATCTCATTAATTATATTCTTGAAAGTCAGCTTGAAAACGGCGGCTGGACATTCTTCGGAAGTACCGCTGACCCCGATATGACGGGTATGGCTATTCAGGCACTCGCTCCGTATTACAGCAAAAATGCCGACGTAAAAAATGCTGTTGACAAGGCACTTGATGTATTATCAGCTTCTCAGCAGGATAACGGCGGCTTTGCCTCATGGGGTACAGTGAATGTTGAAAGCTGTGCTCAAGTGCTCACTGCACTTGCAAGCCTTGGAATTGATGCCGATACAGACGAACGTTTTATCAAAAACGGCAACACACTTGTTGACGCAATTATGGAATTTTCGGTTGAAAACGGCTTTGCACACATAAAGGACAGCGCATATAATCAGATGGCAACCGAGCAGGCTTATTATGCGCTTGTGTCCTACAACAGAGTTAAAAACGGTAAAACCTCTCTTTATGATATGTCAGACGTTAAGGAACTCAAATATGACGTGAACGGCGACGGAGTTGTAAATGTTCAGGACTGCACGCTGATTCAGAAATATTCGGCAGACCTTGCAGAGCTAACCGACGAACAACTTAAAAAGGCTGACTGCAACAATGACGGCATAGTGAATGTTATCGACGCAACAACACTCCAGAAAATTATAGCAGTATAAACGATAATTTGCCGAGTGCCTCGGCAGGCAAATCGGCGGTGTGCCACCGCAGGCAAATCGAGTGGAAAAGTCGGATTGTTTTGAAAAAACGGTTGCCCGAATTATAGATTGATAAATAGGTAACGTTTCGGGACGTCAAGGATGCCGTCCCCTACGGATATAGAGGAAACGTTTGAA